>JACDDF010000045.1:4506-9766 GCA_013817135.1 Nitrospirales bacterium | reverse complement strand
CCGTTTACATTTCCAGCTTTGGGCCGAATGCGCACTCTCCGTATCTCACGGACGGGATAACTCACCGGTTCAAAGCTATAGGCAATAGCGCCCAATTCAGGGATACGATCGATGACCTCCACCATCCTGGATAACCAGTTAGGCTTTTGAATAACAATGTCATTGTCCAATTTGAGGTAATACTCCGCATCAGGTTCCTGGCTCCAAGACAAATTTGAAGCCTTCGCAATCCCAACATTGTCTGGCAGCAAAATCAAATTGGTAATAAATCCCTGTTTCTGAAGCGCTTGTAAATATTCCGGTGTGCCATCCGTGCTTCCATTGTCGACAACCGTGATGACATGCGGAAAACAGGTATGCTGAAAAAGCGCAGCAATGGCCTGCTTCGTAAATTCCACCCGATTAAAGGTCACCATCCCAATATTGACGAATTTCCCAGCCTGTATTTTACCTTGAAACTGATAATTGTTTATGTACTGTACCTTGGGGGCAGGAAATTTGTCCCTGTAGGCTTGTTGAACGTCTCGGGTTTCCCGATGAGCACGTTCCGGGTTGGAATTAATGACACCCTCAGGATTCTCGAAATACAGCCCGAGAAAAGAGGGGATGTGTTTCATGGGATACCGTTCGGCAATCCTGCACCAAAATTCATAATCCGTGGCCGACGGCAACGTTTCATCAAAATACCCAACTTCATTATGGACCGATTTCCGCCACATGGCCTGCGGACCCATATGACAACCTGAAAGCATGATATCTAGTGAGAATTCAGGACGAATGTGATAGCCACAACGAATATGATTGACGAACCGCTGATTTTCAAAATTCGTGACAAACACATCTCCATAGACCAGGGCGATTTCCCTGTGAGCATCCAACTCTGCCGCCAAGATCTCCAGGGCATCTACCCGACGTCGATCATCGGTTGGAGCCAAGGTAATATATTGACCCCGAGCCATCTGAATTCCCCGATTACAGGCTGCAGCGGGATTTTCTCTCGTACTGATCCGTACATAAATGATATTAGAGAATCGAGCCTGAAATTCTGTAATGATTTTGTACTCTTCAGTTTGGGAACCGGTTTCCACGATAATAATTTCGATTTGGTCAGCTATCGTTTGTTCTTCCAAATCTACTAATGCGCCCCGCATAAATCGCTCAGCATTATACGCCGCCACAATAACCGAGACACGAGGAGAAGCTGCCTCTGATTTCTGAAGAGTTGGACCTTGAAAGGAAGGAAGGGAATCGGTTTGTGCTGACACCTGTGCCTCCACATTGGGTCGAACAAGGGAAGAACTCTGTGCGGATTTCTTCAGCAAATAAAAATCTGCGGGTTTGGTGATACAGACCGTCTTCCCCTGATAGGCTAGGGGCCAGGGGTACCCCTGGATCAACGAGACATCTTTTCGATAGACTAAGGAGAAGCCATTCCCGATCTTGTCATCTACTGCCTGACTATCAACCAGAATAAGCCTCTCCCCAAAGAATCGAGAAAAAAAATCCTTCATGGTCCCTGGTGAAAAAATATGGTAATGGCAGTGAAGAAAACGTCCAGCTTCCGGTTCGGTCTCTGCCGTGGCATTGAACACATAATCTTCCACAACATGCGCCCAATCAGTCAGGGGTTTCCCCCTATCCCCTGGAGCCGCATCCGGGTGTGGAGCAATAAGATACAAAAATCCCCCTGGCTTAATGATTCGATACCATTCCCACAAGGTTTGCAGAAAATTGGGACAGTGCTCGATCACGTGGGACGACAACACAAAGCCTTCCGATTCGCTGGGAACCGGAATGGCATCAGCCTCAGCCAGGATATCTAATGGGGCTGCTTGTCCAACTAATGCAATTTGCTCCTGATGATAAATTTCATCTGGCAGTCCGACTGTCCTCGTCTCCAACCCAAATGGGTTATGAGAGGAGGGCCCCACTTCTAAACCTTTCAACCCATCCAGCCAGCGATGAGCCATTGAACTTTCTGGAAAGATTTGTTTCATAAGCGCTTCAGATTCATCCAGATTATTAGGAGGCTCGAACATGGGCTGCGTTGAACTGAACTGGCTCCATCCTCCCCTGAGTCTCAATCTGTTCCCGATACCAGCGTAAAGTTTTCTTTAACCCGTCCTGGAGATTGATTTTTGGGGAAAATCCTAATTGGACTCTTGCCTTCTCCACATCAACCAAGCGAACAGGAATCATAGAAGGTTTCGTTGGATTCACGACAACATGCGCATTCTTGAACCCATCAACTTCCAAAATGGTATTCAACACATCACGTACTCGACACCCTTTTCCAAAACCGATGTTCACCGGGTCGAACCGGTCTAACGTGGCCATGGCTAGCATCACGGCGGCGATGAAGTCATCCACATACAATAAGTCTCTGACATCTTCTCCGGTTCCCCACACCTCCAAAGGATCTTGCCTTTCCACAACTTTACGAATAAGGGCTGCTGTCACGTGGGAACGCTCAAAATCGAATTTATCATATGGCCCATAGACATTAGACGGCCTCACGACGACTGTTTTCATCGGATCCTTAATTTTTTCAGAATAAATTCGGCAAAGGACCTCTCCATACCGTTTCATCCATCCCACACTGAAGTAGGCTTCATACGGATCCCCGGCAAACATTTCCGCCTCGGAGACCGGCCGATCCCCACTGGGTGGATAGGCTGCACTGCTACTGATAAAGAGAAACTTCTTTACCTTTGCCTGGTAGGAAGCTTCCAACATCTGAGCGTTCATCACCACATTCGGGGTCACATGGGCTAATGGCTGGGTCGCCATGACTGCGGCTCCTGAGGTATTCGCCGCACACATGAAGACATAGTCCATGCCATCTACGACCCGGCGACAATCTTCCATGTTGGTCAAATCCGCACTGACATATTCCAGGCGCTGATGCTCAAATTGTGGGAGACGTGTATGCAACGTCCCACGCACGCAACTCCCCTCTTCCACTAAACGCTTAGCAATATTGGTTCCCAGAAATCCTCCCGCACCAGTCACTAACACGTTGCTACCCTTAAACATGAGCCACTCCTTCATCCCGTTGGGAAACAATCGGATGCTTCACCGGCCACCAGATTCCCAAAGTCGAGTCATTCCAAGGCACGGTAAATTGCCCTTCACGGTTATAATTAGTCGTTTGTTTGTAGTGGAAAATCGCCTGATTAGACAGCACCAAATGTGCATTTCCAAACTTGGGTGGGATCAAAACTTGATGGCGATTGCGATCTGATAGGGTAAACGATTCCCACTGTTGATACTGTGGAGACATGGGATCCCAATTGACCACGACCAAATAAAACTTCCCCCACAAACATGAAACCAGCTTCCAGGTCTCCTGGTCTCCATGAATGCCTCGCAACACATGTCTGCCAGACACCGAAATGTCGTCCTGGACAAAATCCATGTCAATTCCGCCTTGCCGATACAGATCTTCGTTAAAAGTTTCAACATAGGTCCCCCGAAAATCTTCAAAAATTGTCGGTGGTGTCACCAGTCTCACCCCTTCCAGGCGGCAGGAGGACACCTGTAACTTAGAAGGCGGCGAAATAGTTTTGCCGTTGAAGATATTCATCATGATGCTCCAGATACCAATCCCATGTGTGCTGTAAACCCTCCCGAAGACTCACTTGCGGTTCGTACTCGAGAAGATGCTTCGCCAAAGAAATATCCATCACTCGCCGGAGAAACCCGCTGGGTTTTGTACTGTCAAATTGAGCCCGGAACGGCACAACCGATTGAAGGGTTTCCACCAATTCTTTGATGGTATAGCCAATGCCACTTCCTAAATTGACATAACGCCCGCCCGTTCCATGGTACAAAGCCAGAATGACTCCATCCGCCACATCACCACTATAGGCAAAATCCCGAACGGCGGTGCCATCTCCCCAAATGACCACGGGATCCTCTTTTGAAAAAATTCGTCGCATAAGGGTGGGAATCACCATGGCATTGGCAGGATCGAAATTATCCCCGGGTCCATACACATTGCAGGGACGGACCACCGCATAGTGCTTCAGGCCGTACTGAATTTTGTAAGCCCGAACTTGCAGCTCAGCCATTCGTTTGGCCCATCCAGGGAACATATCCATCGGCGGCCCTTCATCCTCTTCTTCCTGTTCCTTAAAAACTTCCGCGCTCGGGTATGCGCCAATAGATGAGGTATAGACCACCCGATCTACCTTATTCAGGCGACAGGCTTCCAACATATTAGTATTCATCATCAACAGGGGAACGAAAAAACTTGCCGGCTTAGTTTTCGTGACTTCAATGGAGCCTTTAATCCCGGCCACGTGAAAGACACAATCCATGTCCTTCACGATACGTTGGCAAAATCCAAAATCGCACAAATCGCCCTTCACATACTCCACCTTGTCTTCAACCTGGATCTCATCCAGAGACACACTTCGAACGGAAGCCCCAGCCTCAATCAACCGACTCACAATTTTCCGTCCGATCAACCCGCTCCCTCCAGTCACGACAATGTTTTTTCCATTAAAGAACTGCATAATGGAATCGGCAATCATGTCTTTGTGTAGTTGTTCAGCTATTGTTTGATTCACGGACTCACTCCTTAGAGGGTGCTGGACCCTTATTCGAACACCACATATGAAACTCTGGAGGCAAAAGGAAATCGCTGAATTTTCAAATGATTCAATCCAAAGACTTCCATAAGAGCAAGGGTTTCCCCTGGGGAATCCGGATCATTCAATTCATCAAACCCCAGAATGGTACCTTTGGTCATTCGGGGACGAAGGAGCTCGAGACATTTGACTGTTGGTTCGTACAAATCTAAATCAAAATACGCCATAGCCACGATGGTTTCCGGGCATCTGGCCAGATATTGAGGCAACTCCTCCACAACATCTCCTACACACAATTCATGCTTTTTAATGTGGGTTAATGGATTGAGTGTTTCATGTAAACTGAGTAACTGGCGAAGAGTGTCTTCGTAGTGAGGCGACACGGCCAATTGTCCATTCACCATCATGTTGGATTGTCCATCCTTTTCATGAATCGAAGGAAACCCGGCAAAGGTATCAAATCCGATAATTTTTCGGTGCCGGTTGAATGGTTCATAGATTCCTCGCAATGCCGAAAACAGGGCCAGATTTTGACCCCACCGCACCCCAAACTCCATGACGACACCTTGAACAGCGATGATCTGGCGATACAAGAAGTCCATGAATAACAGACGAGCCAGATGCTTGGATTCCAGAAACAGTCCAAGATTCGATAACAATTGGTC
>JACDDF010000045.1:0-4496 GCA_013817135.1 Nitrospirales bacterium | reverse complement strand
GTCAGGCGGAATAGGATTCTGAAATAGCAAGTCACCCATCTGTTGCCGAACCGCTTGTTCGCTCGCATTCGCATAGGATTTAATCTGTAATTGCTCTGCGTTCACCATCAATTTTTCTCCTCTACTGGCTTCCAGATCACCATAGAATAGCCATCATGGTATAGTGAGCCAAAGGTTCGGACCGTTGCCAGAATTTCAAGACGGCCTTCCTGCTCAAATGTCTTCAAGGTTTCAAGCAATCCCTGCAAATACTTTCTTTTCTCCAGATACTTTGCCGCGACGTAATCAAACAGAATGCTCTGATCGTAGAGCTCGTACAGTGTTTCCACATGTATGCAAATTGAAGGGCGTTGCCTGAGGAGATAGTTCATAAAAGCATGGTACTGACACCCCAATTGTTCCATGGCGCCCACGGTAAATACCCCGCTCCGAGGGTACAAATTAAACGATTCATCAGGCTCCAACATGTTGAATTCTCGACCAACGACATTCAATCCATGTTCTTCTCTCAAAAGCCGAAGAATTGCTTGAGAAGAATGCGACCAATCCAAACCATGCAAAGGACGGCCTGGAAACAAGAAAGCCGCATCGACTAAATTATGTCCAGTCCCACAACCAAACTCGTAAATATGGTCAACCGCTTGAAACCATTTCTGGAACATCCAGCAACGAAGAATTTGGACAACGCTGGTCTCAAAGTGAGGGGAAACAGGCCGAACGTACTCACCCTTTAATCTGATGATTTCCTGAGGGCGAACAAATTTGGGGACCAACGCGCCCAAATCATATCCCGTGCGCTGAAAGTCACTGAAATTTTCTGCCCATCCATCTTCCCAACGCTGCTTTCGATGTGTCCCTGCGACTTCCAGATCCTGGCCGAGAGTTTTCAACACTCGAAGCAAGACTTGGTCACGAGAAGCCCCCTGTAAGGTGTCGTAACGCAAATCATGACGGCCTACCAATTCCTGACATTTCTGAAAGAGAGTTCCAGGTACTTCCCCAAATATGGTCTCAAAATCTTCTTGCTGAAGGTGCTCCTGGTGCTTGTGAATCGGCTGAAGTGGATGAGTGGCTATCATAATTCCCTTAAAATTTTATCAGGAGAAATCTTCAATCAACGCTGGTAGGGGCTTTTCGAATCCGTGTGCAATGACCCATGCCCAATACCGGATTCGGCCTTCCAGTAGCTCAAAGCGATCATGGGATGATTGAACTGGGCGAAGGCGTACCGGTTTCAAAAAATCCCCTGTGGCGATTTGTTCGGCTAATTCCTGTGGGCTAGGGACACAATTCATGGCATTTCCCAGAGCTTCTTCGAGGGTTCGATAGACCGAACGTCCTGAGTCATCAGCGACGTGTATGGACCTAGGAGAAATCTCCCGAAAATGTCCGGTACATTGCGCTTCAAGATACCGGACGTCCTCGTCTATGAGATCAAAATCGATACTTTCCGCATTTTCCTTCATTCGTTGACCATTCGTGGTATTTGGAATCACCACCACGGGCAGATGCACGGTCAACCACCGTAAAACAATTTGAGCTGGAGTTTTATGGTATGTATTCGCTATCTCCTGAAGAACAGCATACTGCTTCCGGTTCGCCACAATTCGCCCACGATGAAGAGGACTATACGCAATAATGGTGATTCCCTCTTGTTGCCCATATGGGAGGAATTCCCGTTCGATACTTCGATCGAACAAGTTATATTCGACCTGGACAGAGGCTAAGAATTTTGAAGTTAACTGCTGGTGTATTTCCTGAGTATCTTTGAATGAAAAGTTGCAGATTCCCACATAACGGACCAACCCATCCTGGACCATATCCTTCAGGCCCAACAGGGTGTCCGAGATGGTGATTTGGGGATTGGGCCAGTGGACTTGGAGAAGGTCAATCCGATCTGTTTGCAGACGCCGGAGACTCCCCTCAACGGAATTCTTGATGCCTGCTGGAGATAAGTTCTCAGGAGAGACCTTGGTGGCCAACACCACACCATGGCGAATCCCCTTTAAAGCCTTACCAATAATCGCTTCTGATGCTCCATCTCCATACACAGGTGCCGTATCAATAAGGGTTATACCCATATCAATTCCGGACCGAATCGTGGATTCAAGTTCCCTATACACCTCTCGATTTGTTAGAGAATGATGAATCCCGGTTCCTTGACCGATCGCTGAAATTTCTATACCAGATTGGCCTAATTTTTTGAGGAGCATAGTGCGAACTCAAAATTACAGTTGTATATTCCAATCTTTCAAACCATCCACCGAGACATTACTCGCCCGGCATACCCTAGTTCCCGTTTGCACTTCGGCTAAAAGAAGATTTTTCATCCGATTTCTGATCCCATTTAACTGATGAGCCCTTTTCAACCATTGATCGTATCGTTTGGGTTCGCCGTTCATGCCCTCTTTACACATCCAAATTTCGTAATTGATTTGCGCAAGGACAATAATGATGCGGACGTTCCGGCCTGACAATTTGATTTGATGTCGATCAGCCCATCCATCAATATCATGTTCCAGATCAGCGATTTCGGTTCTGACAGATGTCCGGATTGATTCATGGAACGCCTCCTTCAGTTGATCCACGGTCAAACGATCAACCAGATCTCCCAATCCTGGCACAAATCGTGGACTTGCAAGTCCATCAATTTTCCGCCTCCGGTTTTTAGGCGCTAAGAAGGTTTTTCCGCTCATGGGCGAGTTCCCGATTCTGGATATACCAGTCAATAGTTTGGCGAATGCCCTCTTGGAGAGGGATTTTTGGACAGAATCCAATCGTGGCTTCTGCCCGTTCCATCGACAGCAACCGGACAGGATCACCGGCCGGCTTTGAAGGATCCCACTCAATGGCACTGGAAGCCCCGCATTCAGCCACAATGATTTCAGCTAACTGTCTGATCGTGGTCGGAACGCCACTTCCCAAATTAATGGGAAAGCAGGGCAAAGCATTTTCCATGGCCAGCAACAACCCGTCAACAACATCCTGAACAAAAATGAAATCGCGAATGACCGATCCATCTCCCCAAATACGAACCGGACATTCCCCATCCAACACCCTTCGAATGAGGGCCGGGATCACCTGTCCAGTTGCCGGGTTGAAATCATCAAAGGGACCATACACATTGGAGGGCCTGACCACCCGCACGGCGTCCCAATTGTATTCGTGCAGGTAGGTTTCTGCTTCAAGTTCTCCGATCCTTTTCGCTATTCCGGCATACCGGTCATTTTGCTTGGGAAGACCATTCCAGACATTGTCCTCCACATGAAGAGTCGCCGGGGGATAAGCGCAAATACTACTCACAAAAAGATATCGGGACACTCCTCCTCGAAAGGCCGCTTCTAACAAATTGGATTGATATCGAAGCATCGGCACAAAATAACTGGCCGCTCTTTTTACCCCGATACCGACGGATCCTTTAATTCCCACCAAATTAAAAACATACTCTTGCCCTTCAACAGCTTTTTTACATGTGTCATTGCAAGTCAGATCGCCTCTAAAAAACGCAATTGATGAACCCAACAAGGCTCTCGCATAACTTTCCTGTTCCAAAGAAACCACGGTCACCTGCGCCCCCAATGCCATCAAGGCTCGAACAAGGGGAATACCAATCATCCCCGTTCCACCGGAGACCAGAATCCGCTTTCCGAAATAGATGGAGGAATTCGTCTTCGTCATAAACACCCTTACCTCAATTGAGAGAAGAAATTTCAGACCGTCGCGGGGGAAAGAGCCATCTGCCTAAACGTGTCTTTCAAACTTTCTTTTTCGAGACCGTACTGCCCATACGCCCAGGTCCGACTTGCCGAGCCAAACAGTATTTCATCACCCAATGAAAGCCCGCGGAAAGGAATAACATGTCCCCGCTCACTCAACAGTCGCCCGACCAAGCTTCCAATTCCCCCGGTCCGACCATGTTCTTCCACCGTCACAATGGCATGGGCGTTTCGACACGCTTCCCAAAGTCTGGACTCGTTGCACGGATTCATTCGATATAAATCCACAATGGTGACCTCGATACCCTCCGGCAGCAACTCCCTTGCCGCTTCTCGTACCCTGGCAAGCATAATACCGTTGGTCACCACACAGAGGGATTCCCCCTGTTGAATCGTCCCGAGCCCTAAACTGAAATCATGTTCATCGGGAGCGTATATCGGTTCATATGGGTCCTTATCGATCCGGATATAGGCGGGCGTGCCACTCCGGTACGCCTGCTCCACCATGGCCTTGATGGCTACGCCATCTGCAGGCAAATAAATCGTCATCCCTGCTAGGGTTTGGAGGAGAGCACAGTCATGGGTCGCATGATGGGTGGGTCCATCCACCCCATAGGACAAGCCAGGCCCCATTCCGAGAAGGATAACCGGGACCTTTAATGCACACACGTCCAATTTCAACTGTTCATAACACCGCGTAGTAATATGAGAGGCAATCCCATAGACAAAGACCACATTGCCGGAAAGTGCCAACCCAGCCGCCACGCTCATCAAATTTTG
>JACDDF010000589.1 GCA_013817135.1 Nitrospirales bacterium | reverse complement strand
CCAGGATAGTCTCGCGACCTTTCTGCATCAATTAATTATACACGCAATAAGCACGGTGTTGTTAGCGAGAAAGCTGTTTTCCATTCAGCCCACCATGAGACTCTTGGCCCCGGGTTTCTGATTGAGAACATCATGGCCCACGTCTTTATCTGAGGCTAAAACGACGTGATGAAAAAAACGGAAAATTTCTAATTGAGGCTCAAGGATCGGGAGAGGGAAAAATCTTTAATTAACGTCGCCTCTTGTTCTACCCGCTTCTTGAAGCGGGGGTCGGTCGTTTGTTTCCCTAGACCTGCGCACAGACAGGCCCAGCACACGATCCCATAGGTCTTCACCACAAAGTGCGTAGCCGTTTCGTGGAACTTCAGGTGACACAGTCGATTGACCAGATACATTGCGACCTTACGAGCCTAGTTCGCTTCCTTACGACGTCCATTCTTGAAGGTCGAGAATTCCACATCAAACTCCGACGCGACTCGCTGTACTACCTGCCGCAACGACAGGCGAAACTCCCAACAAAAGGCTGGGCCCCTTTTCATTTTCCAAGGCGTTTCTTAAGAGCCGGGGGTGATGCAATAGTAAGTGGTGAAAAATATTGGTGGGCCGTGTAGGGATCGAACCTGTGGCCCGCTGATTAAGAGTCAGCGGGCCATGGTTAAAAGAGTTGTTTGAGTAATGGAAGGTTCACTCCTCGAGCGTGGAAATGTCTCCTGGATCCTGGCCGAGTTCCTTCGCTTTCAGGACCCGGCGCATGATTTTGCCGGACCGGGTTTTGGGAAGCGAGGGGACAATTTCGATTTCACGAGGAACGGCGATCTTGCCCAATTCCTGTAAGACATGGTCCTGCAAACTTTTGATGAGATCGGGCGTTTCCTGTTGCCCTTGCTTCAGGATGACAAAGGCTTTGATCTGTTCCCCGGCGGTCGGATGCGGTTTGCCGATGACGGCGGCTTCCACGACCGCTTCATGGCTGACTAAGGCGCTTTCGACTTCAGCGGTTCCGATCCGGTTCCCGGCGACTTTCACGACATCATCTGCTCGACCCATAAACCACAAGTAACCGTCTTCATCCTTATGGCACACATCGCCCGCGGTATATACACCGGGGATGGTATTCCAATACAGGAGATAGCGATCCGGCTCGTTGTATATGGTTCGCATCATCGATGGCCAGGGTTTTTTGATGACGGCAAACCCGCCACCATGCTCCACGCTATTGCCTTTGCGGTCCATGACATCGGCTTCGATGCCTAAAAACGGGCGGGTAGCGGATCCGGGTTTCAGTGACACGCAGGGGAGGGGAGTGACCATGATCATGCCGGTCTCCGTTTGCCACCAGGTATCCATGATGGGTTTGGTGCCGCCCGTCACGCGATGGAACCATTCCCAGGCTTCGGGATTGATCGGTTCGCCTACTGATCCTAAAACCTTGAGGGAGGAGAGATCGTATTTTTTCGGCCAGTCTTCTCCAAATTTCATGAGCAGCCGAATGGCCGTTGGGGTGGTATAGAAAATCGATACGCCATAGCGCTCAATGAGATCCCACCAGCGCCCCGGATCGGGATAGTCGGGTTTGCCTTCCGCCGTTAAGATCGTGGCGCCGTTTAAGAGCGGGCCATAGACGATATAGCTGTGGCCGGTGACCCAACCCGGGTCGGCCACGCAAAAATAGACATCTTCGTCTTTGAGGTCGAAGACATATTTGGTGGTGATGTAGGTGCCCACCATATAGCCACCGTGGACATGAACCACGCCTTTGGGTTTCCCCGTGGTTCCTGAGGTATAGAGGATGTACAGCGGAGTTTCGGAATCTAACTGCTCGGCCTCACATTTTGGTGATTGATCTTTGAGCCAATCTTCCCAATCCAATTCTTTGGGGGATTGAAGAGGAGTTGCTGATTTTTCGCGTTGGACGACGATGACTTTTTCCACTGAGGGACATTTGGCGACGGCTTCATCGACGACCGGCTTGAGCGGGACCTTCTTACTGCGGTCATATCCCACATCGGCGGTGATGACCACCCGCGCTTCGCAGGCCTCTATGCGTGCGGCCAATGCGGTGGCGCTAAAGCCGGAATACACCACCGAGTGAATGACTCCGATGCGGGCACAGGCCAGCATCGCGACGATCTGCTCCGGGATTTTCGGAAGATAGATCATGACCCTGTCTCCCTTATTGAGACCCAGGCTTTTGAGACCATTGGCGCATTTGTTGACCTGCCGATATAACTCGCCATAGGTCAGGATTCGTTCCTGACCTTCCTCTCCTACCCAAATGACGGCCACTTTGTTTTTTCGCCAGGTTTGGACATGGCGATCGAGACAATTGTAGGCAATATTACAGGTGCCTCCCACGAACCATTTGGCCCAGGGATAGTTCCAGTCCAACACTTTATTCCAGGGGGAAAACCAGTGCAGTTCCTTGGCAATAC
>JACDDF010000044.1 GCA_013817135.1 Nitrospirales bacterium | reverse complement strand
GCCTTCGCTGAAACAGTTAAGCAGTGGAATCCGTCTATACAGGTGTACGCGAATCCTATTGTACTGCGGAATTCCCCTATCGAGGATTCCGATCTTAGGGACGTAGATCCATTGGTAGACTACTGGCAACCTCAGCTTTCAGCCCTGGATAGCCCTTTGGGTGCCTTTTACCAGGGGCTTCGCAAGGAATGGTGGCTTGTCAGCAATCCCAAGATGCCAGCGAAGCTTAACTCACCTTTGCAGGAATATCGAATGCTTGGATGGTGGGCATGGCACTATGGGGCAAAGGGCGTGGGCTTCTGGGCATACAGTGATACGACGGGAAGCTCATCCTGGCTTGACATTGACGGGTACCGCGCAGATTTTGCCGTGGTCTACGAGTCGGAAGAAGGCATTGTCAGCAGCCGTCGCTGGGAGGCCTTTCGGGAGGGTCTCGAAGATTATAGATTACTCGCTTCGCGGAGCCAAGGCGTTCAAAGATCTTTGGGCCCTATAAACCGAGAGACACTCGAGAACTGGCAATCTGCTGATCTTGAGGCAGTCCGCCGAACCCTGTTGGGTGTTCCATCTCAACCTTAATGCTTCACGGCTTTTTCTTATGACACGTGTTGTGCAGATCAATAGGATTTGTGGAAATTTTGGGGACCGTTCATGTTTTTGAACTTTTGGACTGACTATTGTTCTCCATGAACCGAGTATTTCTGTATGCCAGGACTCTGTCCCATCTGAGGTTTTCTCAGCTTGCCTACCTTTTCCTTCGGCGAGGTCTACCACAGATTTCCTCTCAACACGGCCCAAAGCAGATCGTTAGGCGACCGAATATCACCATCAAGGCGAGTCCTTCCGTTACACAATCGTCTGGAGGAGATTACCGATTTGTTTTTCTTAATCAGTGCGTGGATTTTCGGAAGGACCAGCTTGATTGGGTATGCCGGGACAGACCAAAACTCTGGCGCTACAACCTGCATTATTTCGATTATCTCCAAGATTCTCATCGTTCCGCGGAGAGCCGGTGCCACGTCATCTCGGATTGGATTAACCAGAATCCACCTGGAACGCCGGATGCCTGGGAACCCTATGCTGCGTCATTACGGATCGTCAATTGGATAAAATTCTTCCTTTCGCTGTCACAAGATTCCGTTGATAACGGGGATGAAGGCAAGAGGAACATTCGAGAGCCTTGGTCTGGAGTTCCCAAGGCCGAATGGCTCAAGAGTTTGTACCGGCAGGCGCTGTGGCTGGAACGCAATATTGAATTCCACTTCCTGGCAAACCATTATTTAAAAAATGGCGTTGCGCTCTTTTTTGCCGGAATGTTTTTTGAGGGTCGGGATGCTGAGCGGTGGTTGCAGAAGGGCTTGAAGATTTTGCGTGAGGAAATCGACGAACAGTTTCTTGCGGATGGCGGCCACTTCGAGCGAAGTCCCATGTACCACTCGATTAGCGTCGTGGATTACGTCGATGTCTTGAATCTAATGATGTCTTCCGGCCACGCCATGGCTTTTACGGAAATGGAGCATTTTAAGGTGAGGACGGACGAGGCCCTGAACTTCTTACACGACATCTGTCTCCCTGATGGAGACATCCCTTTGTATAACGATTCCGCATTCAAGATTGCCCTTTCTCCTTCACGGATTTTTGAGTATGCCCGCCAGGTCATGGGGTATAAAGTGCCGGCACCGTCAGCAGATCTTTTCTCTTGTGCCAAAGGCGAGAGTGGATATTATATCTTACGCAAGGGAAGCGATATGATGGTCATTGACTGCGGAACTATTGGGCCTGACTATAATCCTGCCCATGCTCATTGCGATACATTGAGTTATGAGTTATCCCTCCATGGCCGGCGCATTATTGTGGACAGCGGAGTCTATGATTATGAGCCTAGCCCGCAACGCGCTTATGCCAGAAGCACAAGAGCCCATAACACTGTTGTAGTGGACGTCCAGGAGCAATCCGAAGTTTGGGGGGTGTTTCGTGTGGCCAGACGGGCCAAACCGTTGTTTGCCCGTTTAACACATCCGGGCGATGGGCACGTGAAATTTGAAGGGGCGCATAATGGTTACGTCAGGCTACCTGGTAAGGTGATTCACCAACGGTCAATTGAATTTGATGGTGCATCGTCCTGGTTGGTTACTGATGAGGTTCAAGGTGGAGGGACTCACCGCATAGACAGCTTTGTTCATTTGCACCCTGATTGCATGGCCACTCACACAGGTCAGACAGTTCTGATATCTGACAAGGAAGGTATTCCGCTCCTCTGCGTTGAGAATGTTGGGTCGGGCGACATGAAGGTCGAGCAGGGATGGTATTTCCCGGAATTTGGTGTGGAATGTGAGAAGAGTGTGATTGTCTTGAGCCGTACAGGACCATTACCCCTGTCCCTTGCCTACCGCATAACCAAGACCTCCGAATCCGTCTAAGCCACGCCGTGCAGATTTTGTTTTTGTCACATTATTTCCCGCCAGAGGTCAATGCTCCAGCCTCACGCACCTTTGAGCACTGCCGGCAGTGGGTGGAGGATGGTCATTCGGTCACGGTGGTGACCTGCGCACCCAACCATCCACGCGGCATTGTCTATGAGGGGTATCGCAACAAACTCTTTCACCGTGAAAACCGGAATGGCATTCAGGTGATTCGGTTATGGACCTATGTGACGGCGAACGAAGGATTTCTGAAGCGGACGCTCAACTATCTGTCCTATATGGTTGCGGCTGTGCTTGTCGCCCCATTTCTCTCAAGGTGTGATGTGGTCCTTACCACTTCTCCGCAATTTTTCAATGGGCTCGCAGGCTATCTGGTCAGCCGCCTCAAGCGTGCTCCCTGGATACTTGAGATTCGTGACCTCTGGCCTGAGTCTATCGTGGCGGTCGGAGCGATCACCAATCGACCGGTGATTCGGTTTTTAGAAGCTCTGGAGTTGTTTGCCTATCGCCATGCTCACCACGTCGTGGCCGTTACTGATGCCTTTAAGTCGCATATACAAATGAAAGGTATCGTCCCTGAAAAAGTGACGGTCATTAAAAACGGGGTGGATTTCACCTTGTATAAGCCCGGCACATCCCGCACTCCCCTGGCACATGAATTAGGACTTGAGGGAAAGTTCGTGGCCTCCTATTTCGGAACCCATGGTATGGCCCACCACCTGGAAACGATCTTGGAGGCTGCCCAAGCGCTGAGCGAATGGAAGGATATTATGTTTCTTCTTGTCGGCGACGGCGCCGACCGGCGTCGGCTTGTGGCCATGCGGGATGAGATGAAGTTGTCCAATGTCGTGATGCTCGATCAGCAGCCGAAGGATAAGATGCCGGAATTCTGGTCTCTTTCGAGTGTCAGTCTTGTGCTGCTCAAAAAATCAGCCATTTTCAAGACAGTGATTCCCTCTAAAATTTTTGAGAGTATGGCCATGGAGCGGCCGGTCATTCTTGGGGTAGAAGGGGAGAGCGCTGAACTCGTCGTCTCAGCGGGAGGGGGGATCTGCATTGAACCGGAGAGTTCATCGGAACTTGCCAGTCAAGTCTTGAACCTGTCTCGGGATCCCGCTATGTGCCAAGTGCTGGGGGCGAGTGGCAGACGCTATGTCCTGAAGCATTTCGACCGCCAGGTCTTGGCACGGCGATTTGCCGATGTCATGGAACTCGTCTGTCGATGAGCTTCCCGTGTCTTACGGATGTGGCGGCGGAAGGTTTTCCATCCCTCATTGAAAAAATACTAGGATCTAAATGTTGTCGGCATATATTGAGAGATGTAGCGGCGAAGAGTTCGAGAGATTTTTCGTATTAAAGCAAAATAATCCCAGCGGTTCAGAGTAATCACGGTACTATGTGAAAGAAGCGTATTATTTAGCACCACGCGTTCTTTGAGATTGATGTGTTGCGTGGTCTTTGATGACATGTCCTGGCTCCAATTTTCGAATATTCGGAGCGCTTCTAACAAATCAAATGTCATCAGATGAACCTGGCCATTCGAATTGGTCGTTCGAAGAGGGGCGAATAGGGTCAACCCAACTCCTTTATTTGACATTTCCGACAGAATCTCCATGCGGTCATCTATCACGGCAATGTCCTCCGGGTCATACCCGAGGTCATCTTTGATGAGAGGTAAAATTAAGCTTTTCCTTAGTCCTTTGAGTAAGGTCTGAGAGGTGTGTTTGTATTTGATGGCGGAATACCAAAGTTCCTGTGCGGCAAAGCACCGGACAATGTTTGTTAAATCAATCTTCAATAATTTCAGTATTTGTTCCGCTTCAGTTTTGTGTCGATGGGTCAGTACCGCAATGGTTGCGCCGCTATTGATTAGACAGTCACCGGTATCCATGCCATGAAGTGGAGAAAGCCCAGCGTCGATTGGGGCGTTTGGTCCACTGCTTGTGACGAGAACGCCATCAAGATCAATCAATAATAGTTTCTTTTTCGGTTTTAGCAACGAATGCCTCATGCATGAGGTTGTACGAGCCAGCTTTCATAGTCCTGCCGGTATGGACTATTTCTCGACCAAGGGAAATGTTGGACTCTACGTCCGATAAATACGTCTGGTCGTATTTCTTCTTTATACGTTAAATCGGGGTGATTCGACCAGGCGAGGACTGCCGTTTTGATCGAACTTGCTCCAGCCGCGCTGAGTATGTCCTTTGCTGAGATGAGGGTTTGACCTGTCTCGATAGCATCGTCAATGAGTAAAATTCGCTTTTGGTAAACGTTTGGAGTGAGCTGAGGTGAAACCGGCGCTAAAGCTGAAAACTGATTCATGACATATTTGAGCGGAATATTGAGGATGGGAATTTGATACCATGCCGACGTGAGGGTCACCAAGCCTGGAACCATTGAAAACTTCTCTTTGATCACACTTCCTTTTCTTTGGATTCGTATCGTTTCCATGGGAATATCAAGTGTTAATGCGATTACTTTCGCCATTAAAAATCCGCCACAGGCAATTCCGATGATAATCTCAGGTCGTTCCGGAAATGTTGATACCTGACGTGCAACCTCCCGGCTGAGGGCAATAGCCTCATCCAAGGTCATGAATAACTTTTCCTGCGTACCCGCGAATTTTTCTGAAATTTCTGAGTCGTTCACGAAGGTATCGATTTGGGTAGGTTTTAATCGATAGGGGGGTGTTTCTTCGATCTTTGGATTCGAAAGATAGTGTGTTTCAATATCTTCTGTCCAGTTTTTAAATGGTGGGACGAGTTTCGGTCATCTGGTAACTTGTTTTTGAGTATTAATAACTACGTGATAATAGCCAAATTGAGCTCATCACTGCGATTTCCATTCACTTGCTTGTATAGGGTTGGTGAAATTCATCAGGATTTGATGCGGGGGGTGAATGTTGGCATGAGGTCAACGGCACCCGGATTGCCTGCCACGAAGTTGGGGGTGATGGGCTATCTTTTTGAACCATCAGGAGCGAATAGGATGGTGGCTCATCGTTCGGTTGTCCGAGGGATTATCCCGCGTTCTCCGCTGATGCCTGATGGTTTTGGCCCCATACTCTGGCGTCGCATCATTCGGCGATCGTAGCGTCACCGCCAATTGTGTGCGTTGATTCTTCCTCCGCCGTGGGCTGGAAGAATCCTGGCTTTCGAGTTCTGACTCAACGGCCCCCTCGGTGATTGTTGGAATTCTGTACTCAAGTGCTCTATCGGGCCGATCCTGATTATCGTGTCGACGCCAGCCTTCAATCACCATGGTGGCTTCAACCAAGCTGTGAACGCGTTCGGCCTCGAGACATTCCAGGCGAAAGGTCCCATCGAACCTTTCGTGACTCCCATTCTGCCAGGGGGCTTGCCGGGAGCAAGGCGACTGGGGGTGCGGCCTTATCTCTTGAAAAACGTGAGCACCGCCTGCGCCCTCAGCTCCGGCTCATTCTCACTTCGGAAGTATCGAGTGGCGCCGTTGAGAACCTCGAGCTGCTTGAGGCCCGCGATGCCGCGCTGATGGGACAATGAAGAGTCGACTTCACCAGCCAAACTCAAACGTGTGGCCTCATCCTTCACCGTTAAGCACCGCAAGTGATTGCCCGTATTGGGAGCATCGTGGACGAAATTCAGACGCCAGACAGCATGCTTCGCCTTGGCGAGGGACTGGATGGTCTTCTCCGCCGCCCGCAAAATCCACACGATCTGTTCTTCGAGTAATCGCTTCTTCTCCATGTCCTTCCTCCTCAGGTTGAGAAAAACCGAACCTAGCGCTGGTCCAAATTTCGGGGCAATCCAGTTTTCTTGACTTAACCCTATATCCACCTTATGATTTTGATATCTGTTCCTTTCTAAATGTTGGGTTTCTTTTCTTTATCCTGTGGTTTTATTTTCATACTTCTATTTTTCAGTTTTATTCTTGGTTTTCATCTCCCCCACCAACGCTCGGAAAAATACTGGGTTTAGTGTCTCTGCTTGTCGTTGGGATATGACCCATAGTTCTAATAATTAAGCTTCGCTGCGCATCAAAGGATATGTGTGGTGAGCTCTAGTTTTTAAGGAACAAACCTATATGAGACGGGATTGGAAAATATTTTTATTACTGAATGTCGTTTTTTTTATATGGACACCTGTGCACACAGCGCTAGCGATGGTCGTAACGGACCTAAGCGGAGTGCTCAATAATAATGTGAATGAATTAGATTCAGGAAGTCAGTTGGCCAGTTTTGCCTCCCACGTTTCGTCTCCATCTGACAATGATTTTGCATATGTGACGGAATTTCCTGGCTCACCTACTTTCAATTCCGTTGTTTCGAGTACAAATGTCCCTGATCCCGTTGTTGATATTGGTCTAGGTACGGAAATTTGGTCGTTTACTGATGATGTGGTGAACATTGGGTTAAAACAGAATCCCAATGCTGGAAGTATTTTTTTAATATCAGAAGGTCTTGCTACTCTAGAATTTCTTCAACAGGTTTCTGGTATTGATGTGAATTTTACCGGGATCACGCCATATTTCAATACATTACAAATTGCATGGAATATCCCATCCTTAGATTTTGGTCAAACCGTTCTCCATTCAGGTAGCCGATTGGATGGTCTTGCTATGGCTCCTGTTCCCATCCCGCCGGTAGCGTTGTTGGTTGGCTCGGGGATCATCGGACTGATTGTGATCGCACGGAGAAGCCTGTTTGTCCGATAATGTCTCTGCTTGGTAGCTATTAAAGTATTCAGTAGGAAAACCCTCTGTTCTCAACGGGACGGGGGTATCTTTGTTATTTTCATTTTTTCTTGTTCCCCCATGCGGGATTGCCCGCCCGGCATTTAACAGTCGCCCTTTTCATTCCATTGGCCGGGCGGGTTATATGCCGGAGGGGGGTTTAATTTTTTTTTAGCGGCACAGGTCTGGCGTTAACCAAACAGCATGAAACAGCCACTCTCTCACTTTTTCACGGTCTCTTTTCGATCAATGGACGAATCCGGGCGAAAGGAAATAGGGAAGAAGAGAATGACCATTCAATTGGCCAGATGGGGTTATCTTTTCCTGTTTGTCATTGTTCTGTGTGGATGTGGAAGTGCGGAAGAACGGAAAGCCTCTTTCGTGACCAAGGCCAAGGAGTTTATTCACGAGGAAAATTTTCCAAAAGCCAAGGTGGCTTTGCGAAATGCCCTCAAGATTGATCCAAAGGACGCTCAGTTGTATTTCCTGGCTGGGCAAGTATCGGAGAAAGAGGCCAATTGGCCAAAAGCCCTTCGTCAGTATTCGAGGGGGGTTGAATTAGATCCCTCTGACCAAGCGGCTGTGGGGCGATTGGCGCGATTTTATTTAGCGGCGAAAAACATCACAGAGTTGCAGAGCTTGTCCGATACCATATTGGCCCGTGATCCTCATGATGCCTTCGGACATACTCTTCAAGCCTGTGTGTGGTTTCTCCGTGGAGAGCACTCCAGGGCCCTTACAAAAGCAGATTTGCTTCTTGAGCAACTTCCCACTGATTCCAACATTCTGTTGATGCTCGCCGCTATTTTTTCTGCGAATCGTGAATTGGACAAGGCTCAATCGGTTCTCCAATTGGGCTTGAATGTCCATCCCGCTCATGTCGATCTCCTGAATTATTTGGCGACGATCTTGATCGGGATGAAGGAATTTGACAAGGCGGAAGCTATCTATCTTCAATTACTCGCCAAGGAACCGCGTGGGTATACACAGCGCGACAAGCTGGCTGGGCTTTACCGGCACCTGGGAAAGCCCGACAACGTCTTGGCCCTTCTTCGTGAAGGGGTGGCGCTGGATCCGGAAGATGAGCGGCGTTGGAAGAGTTTGGTTATGTTTGCGGATAGTTCACAGCGGGAAGCTTTGCTGGAAGAGTCGCTTCAAATTTTACCCCACTCCTTCACCCTCCGGTTTCTTTTGGGTGCGCATTTTGAGAATATGCAAGAATTCCAAATGGCCCGTAAGATTTATGAAGCGATTGTTCAAGAAGCGGAGACGAGTGAACAGGGCATGAAGGCGGAAGTTGAACTGGCCAAGCTTGATGTTGCTGAGGAAAATCCAAAGGCAGCCCAGACCCGTTTGGCAAGCGTGTTGGAAGGAAACCCCGGACAATTTGATGCGTTGCTTCTGAAAGGGGAATTGAACGTTGCGCAAAACGAGCGCAGCCCGGCGGTTGAAGCATTTCGTATTGTTTTAAGAGATGAGCCCAACAATAGCGATATTCGGAGCTTATTGGGACAGGCACATAAGTTGGCCGGAGAGTTTGAATTGGATCAGGGAAATTTTGAAAAGGATGTGTCGCTCACCTCCCGACAGCTTGATGTCTTTTCGGCGTTGGCCCGCCTCTCTGCCCGACAGGGCCATTTAGAAAAGGCTCAACAATATCTGGAATCCATTCTTCAAGTGGTTCCCACTCATCCTGAAACCGAATGGGCGCTTTTCCAGTTAAAATTGGCGCAAAGCCAATGGGCAGAGGGAGACGTAATGATTACCCGTCTGGAGAAATTCGGCTGGTCTGGCTATCAGGTAGACCTAGCCAAAGGAATTCTCGCCGTCGGGCGTCAACAATGGGACGTCGCCGTGCAAGCCTTTACTCGGGCTCAACAGGCTAAGCTTCCTGCGATGCCTCCTTTGGCAGCATTAGTCTATGTGTATCTTGAGCAAAGACAGCCAGAGCACGCACGGGTCTATCTACGGAAGCTAGTGGGAAGCCATCCTGACCATCCATTTGCATGGGGGCTGTTAGGTGCCGTGTTCGTTCAATTGCATGATAGGCCGTCTGCCCTTTCCGCTTATCGGAAGCAAATGGAGGGAAATCCCATGTGGGTTGAGCCCTGGAAAGATTGGGCCATGGTGAGTTGGTCTCTGGACAAAAAAACAGAAGCGATCGATATGTTGAATGAAGCGTTAACCATTCATGTCCAATCTCCCATTCTGTTGAAGGCGTTAGCCTCCTTCTATCAAGCCAATGGACAGATTGACCTGGCGATTCGGCAATACGAATTGGTATTGAATCATTCCCCCAATGATGTCCTGGCAGCGAATAATTTAGCGTTCTTATTGGCAGAAGAAAAAGGGGATGTCCGAAGTTTGGAATACGCGGTAGACTTGACCCGGAACTTTGAAGCCAGGACGCAGAATCCGTTTCTGCTTGATACCTTGGCCTGGGTGTATTTCAAAATGGGGCTCAATGAGGAGGCGACCAGGGTATTAACAAAAGCGTTGAGTAAGGCGCCCGATCATGGATTACTTAACTATCATTTGGGCATGGTGACACTCAAAGCTGGCGATCGATTTATGGCTAAACAGTATCTAGAAAAAGCGATGATTCGGTCATCGGAATTGAAACAGGTGGAAACGGTCCGTCAGATGTTGGCGGACATAAACT
>JACDDF010000043.1 GCA_013817135.1 Nitrospirales bacterium | reverse complement strand
GTTCCATTCAATGACCTAGAGGCGTTGAAAGCCAACATAACTCCACAAACAGCAGCTGTGATGTTAGAACCCATTCAGGCTGAAGGTGGGATCATGGTTCCTCATCCTTCCTATCTGAAACGACTTCGGGAATTCTGCACAGAGCAACAAATCCTCCTGATTTTTGATGAAGTCCAAACAGGGATGGGACGAACGGGGACGTTATTTGCATACGAGCAGTTCGGAATTCAACCTGACATTATGACGTTAGCTAAAGGGCTTGGGGGAGGCATCCCCATTGGGGCCTGTTTGGCCACAGACAACGTCGCAGCGGCATTTGAGCCAGGCACTCACGCCTCGACGTTTGGAGGTAACCCTTTAGCCTGCGCGGTAGCCTTAAAAGTCTTAGAGCTCCTCATTGAAGGCGGAAAACTTGAACAGGGACTGGCTGCCGGGCGCTATTTAGCTAAAGGACTCAGTTCCCTGAATGAACAATTCTCCTGTATCCAGGAAGTCCGTGGAAAGGGCCTACTCCAGGGTTTAGAATTAACCATAGACGGAAAATCTCTGGTCCTGGAATGCCTTGAGCGACGGGTCCTCATAAACTGCACAATGGGAAGAGTCCTCCGATTTGTGCCTCCCTTAATCATCAGCAACGCACAGATTGACCGGCTCTTGTCCGTCCTCTCTGAAGTTCTTTCTAAACATCGATAAATCATGTCACCACCAAGTCAGTCCTCTCGTACTCAAAAATCCACGTCTGTCGCACCACGCAAGAAGACGACGGCTCTTCCCAAAGACTTGCTGACGGTGGCCGATATTCCCCGGGATACGATTCACCATTTGATTACCCTTGCTCAAAAACTGAAGGCTGCCCGAAGGCAGGGTCGTGCCACCTTTCCGTTGAAGGGCAAAACGCTTGGGCTTATTTTTGAGAAACCTTCTACGCGGACCAGGGTTTCGTTTGAAGCCGGCATGAATCAACTGGGTGGACAAGCCATATTTCTTGCGTCCGAAAAAATCCAATTGAGTCGTGGGGAAAGCTTAGCCGATACGGCAAAAGTCTTAACACGATATTTGGATGGACTCGTCGTAAGAACATTCAACCAAGCCTCTTTAGAAGAATGGGCCAAACACACCTCGATTCCTGTTATCAACGGGTTGACGGACGATTGTCACCCCTGCCAGGCTTTGGCTGATCTTTTGACCATTGTCGAACACAGGGACCACGCGAAAGGCTTAAAGCTGGCATATATTGGAGACGGAAACAATATCACGCACTCCCTTGTCGAGATCGGGGCTAAGGTGGGTATGCACGTGACCGTAGGATGCCCAAAAGGCTATGAACCTGATCCACGCATAGTTGCGGCAGCCCAGGTAGAAGGCCAACAAACAGGAGCCAGGATTGAAATCACCCACGATCCTACAATCGCAGCAACGGATGCTGATGTGATCTATACAGATGTCTGGATCAGCATGGGCCAGGAACACGAACAACAGCCACGCATGAGCGCTCTGACCTCCTATCAGGTCAACAGTCAGCTGATGAAAGAGGCAAAACCCGATGCGCTGGTCATGCATTGCCTGCCAGCCCATCGGGGAGAGGAAATAACCGAAGAGGTGCTGGACGGCCCACAATCAGTAGTTCTGGACCAAGCCGAAAACCGCCTTCACATCCAAAAAGCTATTTTGCTTGAATGGTTAGGAAGGTCGCCTTCATGAAGAAACGCGCCGGCGCAACCCCGCCCAGCAACCGATCCCGTTCTGCAGTACCTCCTCAACCAATACCGCCACAAAAAACCGGAGATCAAAAACTCTGGGGAGGGCGATTTCAAGGCCAAACACATCAACTAGTGGAAACCTTCACGGCCTCGATTAACGTTGATCGCCGTCTGTACGAATACGACATTGAAGGCAGTATCGCCCACTGTAAAACGTTACAACGGGCTAAGGTCTTGCCACAGCGAGAATGCCAAACCATCATTCGAGGGCTCCTGGCGATTCGGGAGGACATTCGCGCAGGCCGTCATCAATGGAAGACCGAGGATGAAGATGTGCATATGAGCATTGAACGGCGGCTGACTGAGCTCATTGGGCCGGTTGGGGGGAAACTCCACACCGGCCGAAGTCGGAATGATCAGGTCACCCTGGACCTTCGACTCTATCTCCGGGATACACTCCAACACCTGAGCAACGATCTACGGTTGCTTCAACAGTCTCTCGTGACCCTCGCTGAGCGGTATATGGGAGTGATGATGCCTGGCTATACACATTTACAGCGGGCTCAGCCCATTCTCTTTTCGCATCACGCCCTGGCCTATGTTGAGATGGTAGAGCGGGACAAGGGGCGACTCCAGGACGCCTTGGTACGGATTAACGTCATGCCGCTAGGGTCCGGCGCGTTAGCTGGAAACAATTACCCGATCGACCGAGAGTATACTGCTTCCCTACTAGATTTCCCTCGCGTGACCCAGAATAGCCTGGATGCCGTATCGGACCGAGATTACGTCATTGAGGTGCTCAGCGCCTGCGCCATCGTGATGATGCACCTCTCTCGGTTAAGTGAGGAACTGATTTTATGGTCCTCGCAAGAATTCCACTTCACGGATCTTTCCGACGGATTTTGTACGGGCAGCAGCATGATGCCACAGAAAAAAAACCCAGACGTCCCGGAACTGATCCGTGGAAAAACTGGTCGGGTATATGGACATTTGTTCAGCCTCCTGACCACCTTAAAAGGCTTGCCGCTCAGTTACAATCGAGACCTTCAAGAAGACAAAGAACCATTGTTTGACACATTGGATACCGTAACGACATCGGTTAAAATCTACGCAGAACTCCTGGCTCAACTAACGATACGACCTGAGTCCATGAAAGAAGCTGTGTCTGAGGGTTTTCTGCTTGCCACGGAGTTGGCGGACTACCTGGTAAAAAAAGGGATGCCTTTCCGTGAATCTCACCACGTGGTGGGAAGCCTGGTACGGGAGTGTTTAGCTAAAGGGAAGGATTTGGGACAACTCACGCAACAGGATTTGCTGAACGCCTCATCGTCTTTTGACGCCAAGGCATTTCAAGTTTTAACTCCCGAAGCTGCCATTAACAGTAAAAACATTGTAGGTGGTACCGCTACGGCCCAAGTCACAAAACAGATCAATGGTTGGAAGAAATCATTACAGGCCGAAACGAAACGTTCCATGAAAAGACAGTGAACGGCATGAGTCATATTTTTAGAACTCCTACCCAGTATTTCCTCACTTTTTGCATGCTGGTACTGCTCTTCTCCTCAAAAGGTTGCGGGGCGGTCGGCCCTCCCATTCCACCCGAAAACGTTGGCATTGAAGCCAAGAGACTCAAACAACAGCAAGAGCAGGCCAGAACAGAGGGAGGCCTTGACGAAGACCCCTTGAATGTACCGCTGGAGGAGGCAGTCGAATTACCCACCGTGTACCCTATCGATACCCGATAATATGCAGGGATTTGTCCAGGGAGAACCTCGCAGAGTACAATAGAAGCCCCCCACAGCCTATCCATCTGTTTGTGGAGGATAAAAATAATGGATACCTCTCTCCCTCACGGTGAAATTCGTCCCAAACTTCTGTTGCTTGATCCCTATCCACGAAATAATCCCTATCGCATGACCGCGAGCGAACGCCGGTCGATCTGGTTTCCAAAACTCAGCCTACCAGCGATTGCAGCCTATACTCCGACAACATGGGATGTCGAAATCGTGGACGAAGCGGTTAGGGATATCAATTTTGAGACTCCCTGTGATGCGGTTGGAGTATCCATCATGACGTGTTATGCCCCGAGGGCTTATAAAATCGCCGATGAATTTCGTCGACGTGGGAAACGGGTCATTCTCGGAGGTGTGTACCCCACCTATTGCCCAGATGAAGCCCTTCGTCATTGTGATGCCATTGCGGGGAAGCCGAAGACCTTTGGCCTCAAGTCATCACGGACATCGAGGCCGGGACCTTGAAACAAATCTACCGGATGGACCAATTTCCAACCTTGAGTAACTACAAACCACCGCGTATTGAATTGCTCAGCCCTGATTCTTATATGACCAGGCTGTGCACCTTCACGACGCGAGGATGTCATTTTGATTGTGAGTTTTGCAGCGTTTCACCATTTAATGGCAAAACCACTCGACGCCGACCCGTTCCCGAAGTCATCCAAGAGCTGCAACGAGCTAAAGAGTGGCTGCGTTCAGACATTATCGAACGTATGACTCACGGATCACTGTTTCATGCCTTAACGACCTCCCTGAAAATTTGGGTAGGGCTGGAAGAAGGATCGATTGTGGCTTTTGTTGATGACCTGCATAACAGTCATCGAGCCTATTGCCGTGAGTTATGGCAATCCCTGAAATCTCTCAATATAGAATGGGGCTGTCAATCCACTCTCTTTCTTGGCGATGATCCTGAAATGGTCAAATTGGCCGCCGATAGTGGTTGCGTATCGGTTTTTGTCGGGATGGAATCGTTGTCGGAAGATTCGCTTGATGAAACCAACAAAGGATTCAATCAGGTGCAGAAATTTGGAAACCAAATTAAAATGTTTCATGACCATGGCATCATGGTGAACCCCGGGATCGTGTTTGGATTTGACAATGATGACGAATCCGTATTTGAGACCGCAGTGGAATTTTTGACACGAAACAAAGTCGAATTGGCCTACTTTAATGTGTTGACGCCACTTCCGGGAACGGCCTTGTTCGAACGCCTCAAGCGAGAAGACCGGATCATTGATCAGGACTGGTCCAAATATGACGGGAAACATGTGGTATACACACCCAAGCGCATGTCAGCCGAGCAATTACAGGAAGGGTTTTTCTGGGCCAACCACCAGTTTTATTCCTGGCCCTGCATCTGGAATCGCATGGGGCATACCCGCCAACGGCTGATTCCCAGGCTTGAAATGAATTGGGAATTTCGAAAATTGATATACCGCACCACACCCAAAGGCGCTCTTTCCCCTTTGGCTAAGGTCTTAAAAAACCTGCAAGTCAAACTGCCCACCTCCGAAACACAACAACTCATTCCTAACGCTCTCCACCCCCAACCATCTCCTGGCTCCAAACCCCAGGAGCTTTACCTGAAAATGAAAGCTCGTCGCCACGATGCCTTTGCCGCCTTGTTCATTGACCTGGAGGGAACCTTAGACCACCTGAACGCCAAGGAACTACTGAAACGGATTCAACAGGCTGGGCGGGCGGCCAAAATGGATATCGTGGTTAACTTTGAGAACCTAAAACACGCGACCCCAAAAGCTATTTACACGTTATTGGATGGAGAAATTCTCCAGGCCATCTCCCCCCACACGAAGTTACGGTATAGAAACTTAACAAAAGCCTTTCAATCAATTGTTTCAGAAATCGCTTTCGATCATTTGGACTTATTTGATGAGGATATCCAGCATGCATGATTTTCACTACCAAGGGGACGAATTATTTTGTGAAGAGGCCCCTATTCGCCAAATTACTGAACAGGTCGGCACTCCATGTTACATTTATAGCCACCGGACCTTGATTCGACATTTTCAGGCTTTTGATCAGGCTTTTAAGGCCATTCCGCATATCGTGGCCTTTGCAATGAAATCGAATTCGAACCTGACCGTCCTGCGACTTCTCGCTAAGGAAGGGAGTGGCGCGGACATCGTGTCGGGAGGAGAACTCTTTCGCGCATTAACAGCCGGAATGGCACCCAACAAAATCGTCTTTGCCGGGGTCGGCAAATCTAAGGAAGAAATTCGATATGCATTGCAATCGGAAATCCTAATGTTCAATGTTGAATCTCCCGGTGAACTGCAACAGATCAATGAGGTAGCCGGCACCATGGGTCTGCGCGCCAAAGTGGCGTTGCGCATCAATCCGGATATTGATCCCCAAACCCATCCGTATATTTCTACCGGACTAAAGAAAAGTAAATTTGGAATTGGCGCAGACCGGGCTCTTGCCGAATTTGACGTAGCAGAAAGCCTTCCTCATATTGAGGTCGTCGGCGTGCACTCACACATTGGCTCACAATTAACCCAGATCACCCCATTTGTGGATGCCTTAAAAAAGGCTATTACTTTAATTCAGACGCTCCAAGCTAAGGGCCTCCAGATTCAATACCTCAACATAGGCGGGGGACTAGGCATCACCTACTCGGACGAAACGCCTCCTCATCCAAAAGAACTGGCTGCGGCCATTTCCCCGTTGCTTCAATCCGTCTCATGCAAAATCATTATGGAGCCGGGCCGATCCATCGTAGGGAACGCGGGCATATTGGTGACCAAGGTGCTGTATAACAAAGAAAGCGCGGATAAGCATTTCGTCATTGTCGATGCCGCGATGAATGATCTCTTACGACCAAGCTTATATGATGCCCACCACGATATTCAGCCGGTATTAAAGAAAGAGTCGTCCGTGGTCAACACCGTTGATGTCGTGGGACCCATTTGCGAATCAGGAGACTTTTTAGCAAAAGATCGAAAAATGCCCCAATCTCAACCCGGAGATCTCCTTGCCGTCATGAGTGCAGGAGCGTATGGTTTCACTATGGCCTCAAATTATAACTCCCGGCCGCGCGTTCCCGAGATACTCGTTAAAGGGAAGGACATCACGGTCATTCGAAAGCGAGAAAGCTACGAGGACCTGATCCGAGGTGAATCCATTTCAGATGCCTTCTGGAATTAACTTTTCGATCTCATCTTGTGTTGATTCGCCAAAGCGTTCTTGGTTTTTCTAGTTAATGAACCCCAAATTCACTACACCAGATATTGAGGCCATCATTATGTTCAGCGGTTCGTTAGTCGCTATTGTCACCCCATTTTCTAAGGGAAAATTTGATGAAAAGGCCATGGCCGACCTCATAGAATCTCAAATTGCTTCAGGGACCCATGGCATTGTGCCTTGTGGGACAACCGGCGAATCAGCCACTCTGACTCCTGAAGAGCATGAACGGGTCGTATCGGTCACCGTCGAAGTAGTAAATAAGCGGGTGCCTGTAATTGCCGGAACAGGCTCGAACTCAACCGATGAAGCGATTACCTTTACCAAACACGCAAAAGCCGTCGGTGCCGATGCGGCATTGCTCATCACTCCGTATTACAATAAACCCACCCAGGAAGGGCTCTATCGTCATTTTGCAGCTATCGCCAAAGCCGTGGACTTACCCCAGATCCTCTATAATATTCCAGGGCGGACCAGCATCAACATGTTGCCGGCCACAGTGAGCCGTCTGTCAGAGATCCCAAATATTGTAGGTATCAAGGAAGGCAGTGGATCGCTCCAACAAGTATCCGAAATCATACAACGATCCCGCCCTGACTTCCTTGTGCTCTCCGGAGATGATCCCTTAACACTCCCCATGATGGTCCTTGGTGGAAAAGGCGTGATCACCGTCACCGCGAACGTTGCCCCGACCGCTATGGCCAACATGGTCAACGCCGCACTAAAAGGTGACTACGAAAATGCCCGGCTCTTTCACTACAAACTCTCTCCCTTATTTGGGGCATTATTTTTGGAGACTAACCCTATTCCAGTGAAAGCGGCGCTAGCCATGATGGGAATCATGTCAGAAGAGGTTCGGCTGCCACTTACCCCGCTTTCCCCTGAATTTCGACCAGCACTCCAGGAAGCCTTAAAACAAGCCGGAGTGCTCTGAGGAAAAAGAACACATGATTCGAACAATCATTACAGGCGCGGCCGGCCGAATGGGCATGCGGTTAATCGCATTGACTCAAGACACCCCTGGGCTACAACTCACCGGCGCCGTCGAAGTAAAAGGACATCCAGCTATTGGGAAAGATGCAGGCGAAGTCTCTCAAATCGGGCGAGTCAATATTCCGATCACCGATGATCTACAGGCCTGTCTCTCTCAAGGGGATGTGGTGATCGACTTCACGGCTCCTTCATCTTGTCTGGTCAATCTCCAACACATTGTCAATGCCGCCAAATCTATGGTCATTGGAACCACAGGTTTTTCTGAACAAGAATTGGCCAAACTCAAAATGCTTGCTCTCAAAATCCCCTGTGTGTTTTCCCCCAACATGAGTGTAGGCATTAATGTGCTCCTCAGCACCGTCGGGAAAATCGCCAGGTCTTTAGGAGAGCAATACAACATTGAAGTGATCGAAGCCCATCACAATAAAAAAAAGGACGCCCCAAGCGGAACCGCTCTGAAACTAGCTGAGGCTTTAGCGGAAGGGATGGAATGGGATTTACAAGAAGTAGGCGTCTATACACGGCATGGTATCACCGGCGAACGCAAAACCCGTGAAATTGGGATGCAAACCATCCGCGCAGGAGATATCGTTGGCGATCACACCATTTTATTGGGTGGACCGGGAGAACGCATTGAAATCACCCACCGAGCCCACACTCGTGATACCTTTGCCCAAGGCGCGCTCCGCGCGGCGGAATGGGTGGCCAATAAACCGCCTGGTCTTTATTCCATGGCCGACGTCTTAGGCTTATCTTAAACCAACTTCCTTAATTTTTCAGTGATGCGGACAGGAAATCCGACATCCATCTCCACACCCTATTTATCCATCGTTTTCTCTCAACAATAATGGTGTTTGCCCCCTCCTCACCTTTCACGATGTCCCCAAGTCGATCAACCAGACGCTCCTCATCGAAGCCCAAAGCGCTTGCCCTAAACTGACCGATACCAGATTCTTTCATTGACAAAGTCAAAGAGCACATGGTCTTATCGAGGAAGGGTTGTGCCCGATTTGAATTCTCAACGCTAACCCCCTGGATTCTCTAAAAGCTCAGGACAACCAGGGAAGACGAGTAAGACATTTCATTAGATTTTTTGAATCATAAGGAGACCATTTTCATGGATATGTTTGGAAAGATTCCCCTCTTGGAAATTCCGATTCATGTGACCCCCGATCAGAAGAAATGGTTGGACAGAATGGTGGAAGAAGGAAAAATCGCCATTCCTCCAGGTGGGACTCTTGAAAAAGGCTCGGTGATTTCCATGTTTATGAGGATGCTCATCCACAATGCCATGGAGGAACAGATGCGCCAAGCCGCCATCGACGCCGAAGACGAAGAAGAGGATGACGAATAGAGCGAGCTACTCTCCTCTGTGTTGAGGATTTATTCATTTCCAATCATATCCAACCAATACACGCTGTAAAACAGCTAGGAGCATTAACAAAACCAATTGTCGTAATTTACCATTTTTTATTTTTCTTCATTTGTCACAGAAAACTTCTCAAGGGCTCTTGGCCGTAAACGGGCGCCCTGAGAAAACAATCGGTAGGCCCCCAACAGATGGTGAAGGCTCAAATGCCTTGCCAAATGCTTATTAGCACTTTATGTTCCTCTTTCGTCTTTTCCAGGGGCGATCAAGGCTCAAACTAATCCTTCCGCTATAATTCACCCCCTCATTCCGGCATTAATCGCAATTTTTCAAGCAGTATATTTCTCAAATGTTTTGGTAATTACTCGCCTGAAATTTAAACGTATTATTTTGTCATTTTTCATGCAAGTTTGGCACAGACGGACTTCACTTCCGTATAGAGATTCAATGCCTCGTGGCCCATTTCGCGTCCCCAGCCGGATTGTTTGTACCCACCAAAAGGAAGTGAGGCATCAAAAACGTTATGACAGTTAATCCAAACCGTTCCAGCCCGTAATTGCGCTGCAATGCGATGCCCCTTACCCAAATCTTTAGTCCATACCGCTGCCGCCAATCCATAGATATTATCATTGGCCTTGGCGATTACATCTTCCACATTTGTGAAGGGTTCAGCACAAACCACAGGGCCAAAAATTTCTTCTTGAATAACCTTCATGGTTGAATTGGTATTGACCAAGACGGTCGGTTCAACAAA
>JACDDF010000588.1 GCA_013817135.1 Nitrospirales bacterium | reverse complement strand
CTGCACAAGCGTGCGATAGCGAAATCCATCAAAAGCGACAAACGCTCTCTGGGCAACATGAAGGGTATCCTTGTGCCGCGACAACCTCGAAGGACGATCATACAACAAGAGATCATAGCGACGCGCTCGAAACTGAGGCCTGCCCTCCTCTGGCCAAAGTTCTGAGTCAAAAACAGGTTGGTACCTCCCAGGCTTCGGAACCGAGGCCCGCTGGATCGCATTCATGGTAGAGGCGGTGGTGACGGGTAATGCCTCCGCCTCCATCATATCCCGAATTGCTGAGGTCATATGGGCTGTTACTTGTTGCGAAAGGTCTGAAGAGTCCCCGTAATGGCACACGAGTCCTTGCTGCTCAAGTTCTCGCTGAAAGGCCTGCAGCCTACCAGCTTCGCCTTCCATTTCCAGAGATTTCACCCCGGTACGGAAATACACCATGACGCGTACACCTCCAGTGGCGAGCCGCCGAATTTCTTCGGCTGAACCAGAGGGATGCTCCCCTGTGGGAGTTCCTAGCTTCGAGCCATAAACAGCAATGCCAACGTCACAATCGTCAACGATTTGTGTATTCAGAATTTCCTGTGCACGATCACCAAGAGTAGGAGTGGAGTGGGTTTCACACCGTACCAGTTCAACGCGGACCCCAAGCCCGACTCCAATATGGGCGTTCCATCTTTGCACCGCATCTACTAGCGAAGCCCGCTCTGCACCAACATCCGATGGCGAAATCAAGAGGCATCTGTACACGACTACGGTAGACGGCATGATTGTTTACCCAAGGGCTACCTGGGTGCCTAACTCTGGATTATCTGATTCTGAATAAGGTTCCACTTCATTTAAGCTTTAAAGATCCATTGTAACATTTCTCTAGGGGAAGTGTTACATTTTCAGTATTTTTTGTCATCTCATTTGGGAATCCGTTTTAACCAGTTCCTTCTATGTTTTCGCCGTCTCTCCTGGCCTGGTGGTGTGGCCGAGCAGTGCAGCCGACACCGAAGAAAAGGCGCACACTGTTTGAGCCCTTCGAGAAGACTCAGGCCAAGCTCCGCGAGTTTGCGCGCCGCCGGAGTCGGCGAACCGCGCAGGGGACCCGAAGGGCCACACCACGGCCAACATGGTTTTGGCTACTTTTGCCGAAACAAAAGTGGCTCGTTCGCCGGGGCGAAACCCGGCATCACCAATAACCACTTGAACATTCCCCTTTGTTTAAAGAGACGTGTTCCACTTACCAACGTTTTTTGAATAGGAAAAACTAAAATGGATTCCCGATAAAAACTGTCGAGAATGACCGCGTGGGAGGGAAGCTCTCGACAACCAATGTCAACCGGTATCTAAAAATGAATGCCAATTATTTTTGTACAGCAAGGAGTGTAATTCCCACCATTTGGCCTATCATTTACTTACCGGAAAGCCCCTCGGCGATAGAGACGCCAAAAGGTGGTCAGGCCAGCCCAGATGGGATGCCGCCGTTGCGCTGGTGTTAATTCGATTTTGACGCCGGAATGCCGCTCGATTTTCCAGATGAGGTAGTCCGCCCCTCCCTGGAACGTAAAAGCGGCTTTCATAAGCCGCAAAATAGACAAAACCTTCCCCTGCACTTTTCGAACAATCCAGGCTATTCGATTCTTGATATGGTCCCACCTGGAATATTCCATCTCATACATGGTGATGTCATTCCCCTGAATGACCTTGATCTTTGGAAAATGTGCTAAAAACGTCGCATGGGCGACTTGTTCATAATAGGCTTGGTTGCTGTCCCACAATGTTGCGATTCGCCCTTTTGATTCGGCACGTAATTCGGCGCCATAACTGAGGGCCAAACCAATATTCCATGCATCTTTGGCAGAAAATTGTTGCGGCATTTGGGGCACGACATTCCCCAAAAAGGTCAAGACCGCTCTTCCCAAGCCTGAAATAATCCGTTGACTCATCGTTTGGCTCGGACAGGCCATCACGGCCGTCGGCTGTGCAAATCGTCCCCAAAAGTATGAATGAAACCACTTTGAAGTCACACTTCGCTCAAAATCCCCTAACGAGAGCACGGCATACTTCATACGAACGATCCGCCCTTCCAGGTTCACTTCTCCATAGAACACATTGGGTGGGAGCCAACGATTGAGGAGGGCCAACCAAACAGACTGGTAGACCGAAGCATACTGATCCACAATGACATAACAATCCACTAATCCGTCTTGATCCGTTCCCGCGCGCAAGCAGGAGCCATACAATAAGATTCCTTGGACAGCCTTCCCGTATTTTTTAGCCAGGAAATTTCCCGCTGCTTCAATGGACACAGGAATGGGTCGAACGCTCGGCTGGCTAACGACCTCGAGGACTGTTGGGGAACCGTCCATCACAGTTATTCGGTCTTTAACCGCACAAATGACAGCTCGCCAGGAGAATCCAGGGTTAAAGGCTCTTCAGGCATTGAAGACGCGTACACCTCACCATCC
>JACDDF010000587.1 GCA_013817135.1 Nitrospirales bacterium | reverse complement strand
CGAAGCCCGCCCCTTAACCGGCCCCTTTGCCGTCGCACTGGTTCTGGGAAATCACCCATCCCCCCGCGCCATATGTCATGTAGACGTGGAACTGCTCTCGGAGAGCCAGCAACACACCACCACCATGGACCTTCCAGAGCTGGAGTCTTTGCGGGCAGGAAATCCGGCTGGACATGTCCTACCTCTTCTCCAGGCTTTGGCCAGAAATCAGGACTCTCTTATCTTTTTGGACTTCCTTGATAACCTTCAACTACAGATCCAGATAGACCCATGTCAGCTTTATCACGAGTAGAGCTCTCCCGATTTCTTCCTCATGGGGAATCCATGTGTTTATTGTCTTCCGTGGAATATTGGGATGAATCCTCGATTGTCTGTGAATCAACAACTCACCGTGAGCCCCATAATCCTCTTTTCAAGAATGGAAAACTGGACAGCATTTGCGGAGTGGAATATGCCGCGCAGGCCATGGCCGTTCACACCGGCCTCACCACCTTCCCCACTCTTTTAAAAGGTCCACTGGGATTTCTGGGCGGGATTCGAGATCTTAAAATGGCAGTGAGCCGATTAGACCAGTGTCCCGGCAATTTGGTTGTACGGGCCACGTTGTTATTAGGACAGCAAACCAGATTTATGTATGCGTTTTCGATGACCTCCGAGACAGTCCTGTTGCTTGCAGGGCGAGCTTCGATTTTTCTTACCGAGGGGCAGGCATGAATGGCAAACGCGCCTTGGTGACAGGCGGAAACAGCGCCATTGGTTCCGCTATTTGCCAAGAGTTGGCCAAGGACGGGTTCCATGTGATCGTCCACGGTCATTCGCACCCAGAGTCCAGTGAATCGGTGGCTTCGACCATTCAAGACAAAGGAGGGACGGCCGAGACCGTCTCGTTTGACCTAACCGAGGCCGATGCCACCCTACAGGCCCTTCAAGGCCTCTTAGAGCAAGGCCCCGTTCAAGTGTTGGTTCACAACGCAGGCATGTTCCATGATGCCCCTATGGCCGGAATGACCGCCGAGCAATGGAAACAGGTCATTGACGTGTCGTTGAACGGGTTTTTTCATGTGACCCAGCCACTTCTGCTCCCCATGATCCGAACTCGGTGGGGGCGGATCATCACCATATCTTCTTTGTCGGGGATGATTGGACATCGTGGCCAAACCAACTATGCGGCCGCCAAAGCCGGCTTACATGGTGCCTCAAAATCCCTGGCGTTTGAAGTCGCCTCACGAGGGATTACTGTCAACGTCGTGGCACCAGGGCTTATTCAGTCACCATCCATAGAACACACATTTACCTTAGAGCAAATCGAGAGTATGGTACCCATGAAACGGGTAGGGCAGCCTGAAGAAGTGGCCGTGGTCGTAGGATTTTTGGCCTCAGAAAGAGCCAGTTATCTTTCCGGTCAAGTAATTGGTGTGAATGGCGCGATGGCCTCTTGAATCCCATGCCGGCGAAACTCCATCATTCCATGGTCACGGGGAATACCCCAATCCCTTTCGGTGAGTCGCTCTCTCCTCCTGGTGACGTACCAGCTTTACCAAAATTTGCAGTAGTCATTCCAGCCTATAACGAAGCCAAGACCATCAGAGCAGTGGCCGAAGGTGCGTTGCAATGCCTTTCGAAGGTCATTGTAGTGGATGATGGATCCGTCGACGATACATTTCAGGCCTTAGAAGGGTTGCCGCTTACCCTTCTTCGGCATCCCACCAATTTGGGGAAAGCAGCCAGTCTGTGGTCAGGATTTCAACATGCCCTTCAACAGGGCATCACAGCTGTCGTGACATTAGATGGAGATGGGCAACATGCTCCTGAGGATATTCCTCGCCTGCTCAAAGCTGTAGAACAGGCATACAATTTCATTATCATCGGAGCCAGAACACGACCCTGGACACGTGCTATTTGGCATCGCATTCTCGCGAATCGGATTGCGGATTTTTGGATTTCTTGGGCAGCCGGATACCCGATTGAGGATAGCCAATCAGGGTTTCGGGTGTATCCCTCAGCCCTCTTACGTCAAGTAAAAATCCCGACCGGCCGGAAAAACAGCTTTGTGTTTGAAAGTGAAATTCTAATTGAGGGGGCCAATTTGGGTTTCCGAAGCCTTCCCCTTTCCATTGAATCGGAGCCTCGCTCCCTCCCCCGACCAAGTTATTTCCGCCCTATTGTTGATATTTCCCGAATAACGCTCATGGTAGGAAAACGGCTGCTTTCTGAAGGTATGGCTCCCAGAAAACTTCTTTCAGCAGTTTTAGGGCATGTTTTCGACAACCCATTACCAAATTTTCCTCATCTAACTCACGTTCCCCAACCCGAAAAATCCAAACGGCCCTAGAGCTTTCAAATCTAGGGCCGTTCATGGCCTTCAAAACACAAATATCAAATCTTCATTGGGTTGGAGAACCCATCTTTAGATTGTGATTTTTTTCAACCCGCCCTGACCGATTCCTACTTC
>JACDDF010000586.1 GCA_013817135.1 Nitrospirales bacterium | reverse complement strand
ACTCAAGGGTGCCTTCCTTATTGATATGGAAAAGATGGAAGATCCCAGAGGCTTTTTTGCGCGGACGTGGTGCCAAAGGGATTTTGAGCGATACGGCATCTTCTTCCAGCCCGTCCAGTGCAATGTGTCATATAATAAAAGTAAAGGGGTTCTTCGAGGAATGCATTATCAATCTGCTCCTCATCAAGAAGCCAAGCTTGTCTGGTGCATCAAGGGTGGAATTCATGATGTGATCATTGACTTACGTCCATTGTCCCCAACTTTCATGCAACATCTATCAGTCGTCCTCACTGCAGAAAACCGTCGAATGTTGTTTATCCCAGAGGGCTTTGCTCATGGATTCCAGACCCTACAAAATGAGTCTGAGATTTTCTACCAAATGTCCGAGTTCTACACTCCTGAATTTGCCAAGGGTGTGAGGTGGAATGACCCTGTATTTGGAATTCAATGGCCAACGGATGAACGCCTCATTTCCGATCGTGACCAGAGCTATTCTGATTTCATCCTTCCCCAAACGGCTGAAAACCAGAAACATTAAGCGGTATATGATTGAGGAAACTGAGATTCAGGTGGGGAAAGAGATGCATCGGTTTATGGCCGATCTGTATCCCATCTGTCGGAGTATAACAGGCAATGGTGTTCGAGAGACGCTTCATCTCATTGGAAAGCATATTCCTGTTGAGATCCATGAAGTTCCGAGCGGGACTAAGGTCTTTGATTGGATCGTACCCAAGGAGTGGAATATTCAAGATGCATACATAAAAAACTCCAGGGGGGAGCGGGTTGTCGATTTTCAAAAATCAAACTTGCATGTTGTCAGTTATAGCCAGCCGGTTCACGCCACAATGACTTTCGAAGAATTGCAACCACACTTGCATTCCTTGCCAGACCAACCAGAGAGGATTCCCTACCGAACGTCTTACTACAAGGAAAGCTGGGGGTTCTGCCTGAGTCACCAGCACTTGATGGGGCTGAAAGATGAGGAATATGAAGTGTGCATTGATTCGACCCTGGCAGATGGTCACTTAACCTATGGGGAATATTATATAAGAGGGGAGTCGGAGGAAGAGATTTTAATCTCGTCTCATATTTGTCATCCATCTCTATGTAATGACAATCTATCCGGAATTGCTCTTTCGATGTTTCTTGCGAAAGCCCTCTGTTCGAAATCGTTACGCTACTCTTATCGATTCCTTTTTGTTCCTGGAACGATTGGGTCTATTACTTGGTTGGCGTTGCATGAAGGACAAGTGTCCATGATCAAAGCTGGAATGGTCCTGACCGGAGTGGGGGATTCTGGGGCGGTGACCTACAAAAAAAGTCGACAGGGCAATGCTGAAATTGATCAGGCTTTTAGTCATATTCTCAAAGCTTCTGGAACGGCGCATACTATTATCGATTTTTTCCCTTATGGGTATGATGAAAGGCAATACTGTTCTCCAGGTTTCAATTTACCTGTTGGCTGTTTTATGAGAACGCCACATGGAGAATATCCTGAATATCACACCTCTGGCGACAATCTGACATTTGTCCAACCGGAATATCTCGAAGAATCATTCACCTGTTGCTTGGGAGTCTTGACCCTTCTTGAAGGGAATAAAACCTTTCTCAGTCAAAACCTTCAATGTGAACCACAACTGGGAAAAAGAGGTTTGTATCGGGCAATTGGAGGTGAGTCTGAGGGAGCCAAACGGGAGATGGCGATGCTTTGGGTTCTCAATCTATCCGATGGGCATTACTCACTTTTAGAAATTGCGGATCGGTCAAACATGCCTTTTCGTATAATCTATGAGGCAGCAACGATTCTAGTTGATCATGGGTTGTTGCAGGAAATTATTGACTGAGCATTCAAAGGAAAAATGACGAAGAATATGCTGAATCCTTTGATCGGCGTTTCCACGAAAACTTGCGAGAGAGAGGTCGTCGGGTTGGTTCCAGCTGGAGGAAAAGCCGAAAGAATTGCCCCGTTGCCTTGCAGTAAAGAGTTGTTCCCTCTTGGTTTTCAATTCATGGAGGGAAGTTCTCAGCCTCGCCCGAAGGTTGTGTGCCATTATTTATTGGAGAAGTTTCAATTAGCAGGAATCGCGAAGACGTTCATTGTTCTTCGGAAGGGCAAATGGGATATTCCTGCTTATTTTGGTCATGGTGAATTCGTACACATGCATTTGGGGTATTTGATCATGGGAGAATCCTTTGGTCCTCCATTTACCTTAGATCAAGCATACCCGTTTGTTCATGATAAGTTGGTAGCTTTTGGATTTCCAGATATTATGATCAGTTCCGGAAACGTGTTTAGTCCATTACTGAAACAGCAAGTAAACACACAAGCCGATATGGTCCTGGCCGTTTTCCCTGCTCATAATTCCCAACTCATGGATATGGTGGAGATAGATGAGAACGGGAAAATTCACGCAATGTTTTTGAAGCCGGATAAAACTGACTTGCAGCTATGTTG
>JACDDF010000585.1 GCA_013817135.1 Nitrospirales bacterium | reverse complement strand
AGGTGGCATTGCTTCGTACGCGCTTTGAGCAGATTCAAATCGCACCGCACCGGGATATTCAACACCTCAAAGCCAAATACAATTTATCTCCACAAGGATTGGCCAATATGAGCCAAACGCTATTGGGGTCGCATATTGGATCATGGGTTCACCAGGGAGCGGCCTGGTATGAGCGAGCGAAGCCGCTTCTGGAAGGAGGACGCGCAGGGGGAGGGGAGGCTGGTCCTCAGGTGCACAAGCCTTTGCGTGGGAAGGGTGTGGATGTGCATTTCAATGAAGCGCATCCGCTTCCGGATTTTCTGATTCGTTTGACTAAGGTGTCGGTCAGTTTAGGCGCAGGGGATTTGGCCGGGACTATTCATAATATCACCATCGACCAACCGACATTGGGACAACCCACGAGTTTTGCCATTTCCGGAGACCGATTGAAAGGGGTCCAGTCTGTTTCGTTGAAAGGGGTTCTCAACCATGTAGTGCCCGCCGATTCCAAGGATCAGTTGGCGGTGCAGGCAAAAGGTTATGAGCTATCCCATCTCGCATTGTCCAAAGATGCCAAATGGCCGGTTACCCTGACGAGTGGGATGGGCGATATGAACATCAATGCGGAACTCAAGGGCCAAGCGTTGACGGTTCATGGCGCAGGGAATCTCCGAAGCCTTCACATTTCGGCAGGAAAGGAGGGTGATCCCAATCCTTTAACCAAAGCCCTCAGCTCTGCCGTGACAGGCGTTTCCCAATTGTCTCTTCAGGCTGATGTGACGGGGACATTGGAGGAACATGATGTCACGGTATCCTCCGACCTGGATCGTATACTTCAGGATGCGGCTGGCAAGATGATGAATGAATTGGCTGCGAAGTTTGGTGCTGACCTTCAATCGGCCATCTCGGCGGAGATTGCAGAACCGATGCAACAACTCAAGGATAATTTGTCTGGGTTTGAACGAATGGCCGGTGAGTTAACCGAGCGGGTCACGCAGCATAAAGACGTGCTCAACAGCCTTCTGGGAAAAAGTCTTCCCACCAAAGGGTTAAAGGATCTTCCCGGCGGACTCAAGCTCCCGTTTTAACTGGTACGTGAGAGGTGTGTTATATTTCACAAAGCTTGTTGTAGGCATCAAGCGCCGCAACTTTGTAGCATTCCGCTAGCGTTGGATAATTGAAGACTGTCGTGAGGAAGTATTCGAGCCCACGTTCCGTGTGAAGGATGGCCTGCCCGATGTGAATAAGCTCGGTGGCTCCAGTCCCGATCGCATGCACGCCCAACAACCGGTGATCGTTTCGATGAAATAACAGTTTCAACATGCCGTTTGGATCTCCTAGGATTGTGCCACGGGCGATTTCCCGGTAGCGGGCGACTCCCACCTCATACGGAGCTTTCTGGAGCGTCAGTTGTTCCTCTGTGGCTCCCACCATAGAAATTTCCGGGATGGCATAAATACCAACAGGAAACAGACTCGTCATGGGTTTGGCTTCTATGCCAAAGGCATAGCAGACGGCTAAACGGCCCTGCTCGGAAGATGTGGCCGCCAGGCTCGGAAAGCCGATGACATCACCTGCTGCCAGAATATGCGGGACGGGCGTCCGAAATTGAGAATCGACTTGCAGCCAGCCACGGGCATCCACGATCAATCCGGCATTGTCTAGCCTGAGGGTCGCCGTGGCTCCCGTTCGTCCGATGGAATAGAGGGCAAGGCCAGAGACCAGTCGTTTTCCGGAAGCGAGATGAATCACCACTTTCCTGGACGGTGTATTCACTATCTCTAATTTTTCGACAGATTCGCCAAGGCGAAAGGTGACCTGGTGGTTTCGCATTTGATAAATGAGTTCATCGACGATTTCGCCATCGAGAAATTCCAAAGGACGAATTCGGGAATCCACAAGGGTGACTTCGACGCCAAGTGCTCCTAGCATTGAGGCATATTCAATGCCGATGATCCCGGCTCCAACCACGGTCATGGTTCGTGGGAGGTGTTGCAAATGGATGATGCTATCACTGTCGAGGATATATTGGCCGTCAATGGGAATGTTGGGTGGAGGCGTTGGAATGGTTCCCACGGCGATCAGAATGTGGGCGCTCGACAGGGTTAGTGATTGATGATCTGTGTGAACCAACAGGGTGTAAGGATCTACAAAGGAAGCTTCCCCTTGTAAGAGTTCCACATCGTTTCTTCGTAATTGATCGTTCATCACTTCACCTTCGATGCGAATGACTTCCGCCACGCGAGTAACCAGTTGTTCGGCAGTTGGCCGAATCCTCGATGTACCTGGTGAATGAGTCCAATGTTGATAGGGTCCGGTAAAGGACAAAACGGCTTCACGAAAGGTTTTACTGGGAATGGTCCCGGTCTCTAAACAGGCGCCGCCCACTGTACGTTTTTTTTCAATGACCGCGACACGTTTCCCTATTTTGGCGGCTTGAATCGCAGCCCGTTGTCCCGCTGGTCCGCTACCGATAC
>JACDDF010000584.1 GCA_013817135.1 Nitrospirales bacterium | reverse complement strand
TCCCAATTCAAGAAGTGTTTGCACTTGTGAGCGTGACGGCACCACGCAAGCCACCAGCAGATTGCGGCATCGCTCCAACAGTTCCCGGCAATATACCCGGACATCAAAGCCTTGATCGACTAACTGCCCCACGAGAGACATCGTTTGGGCAGCCTGGTGACCAAGAATGGCGTCAATCATGAGCCGGACGAGTTCGTCCGGCACGGACCCAATCAGCATTTCCAAATCGCCATGCTGGATGCGTTCTCCACCGAAGGAGACGGCCTGATCCAGCAGGCTCAACGCGTCTCGCATACTGCCTTCACTGGCTCGAGCTAGGGCCGATAGGCTTCGATCTTCGACGGTCACGCCGGTCTGAGTGGCGACGTGGCGCAGTTGGGTGATGATTTCTAAACGGGAAATGCGTCGAAAGGTGAAGTGCTGACAGCGTGAAAGAATGGTAGCGGGAATTTTATGAACTTCCGTTGTGGCAAAAATAAAGACACAATGACTCGGCGGTTCTTCCAGTGTTTTGAGGAGGGCGTTGAAGGCCGAGTTGGACAGCATATGTACTTCGTCGATGATGTAGACTCGGTATGTGCCATGAAACGGGGCAAACTTGACGTTTTCCCGAAGTTCTCGAACATCGTCCACGCCGGTATTGGACGCTCCGTCAATCTCAATGACATCGACAGAATTGCCCCTGGTGATTTCCACGCAACTTGGGCAGGTTCCGCAGGCGTGGCTGGTCGGGCCCTGTTCACAGTTAAGAGATTTGGCCAGGATGCGCGCAACGGTGGTTTTGCCGACTCCCCGCATGCCGGAGAAGACATAGGCATGGGCTACCCGCTTGCGGTCGATCGCATTGGTGAGTGTTTGCACGACATGAGACTGCCCCAGGACTTCCTTGAAGTTGGTTGGGCGGTATTTCCGTGCTGAGACCTGAAATTCCATAATGCGCGTTAACCAGGAAAAGGATTTTTCCTTGAGCACCCTCGAAGACTGACCTCCGGTATGACGATACGGAGAGGCAGCCCATAAAGTTAGTCGGGGCCAGGTAATCCTGCGGCACACAGACTAGCCCACGTACCGTTGCTTCCTTCCGGACCTGGCGGGGTTTGCAGGATTCTGTCGCACAGGGCCCAGCCCCTAAATGCCGTCTCGATGGTCCATCGCCTCACGGACTGGCTAAATCCTTCTCTGAGGATTTCGTGATCCTCACGACGGACCAAATATGGCGGAGAGGGTGGGTTTCGAACCCACGGTACCATTGCTGGCACACGTGATTTCCAATCACGCCGATTCGGCCACTCTCGCACCTCTCCGCGAATGGGTATCTACTTTGCGGCGCCTGAACCTCTGATGAAGCCGTTTGTCTTTTGGAGGGGATCTGTCCATCCCATCTTTAACTTCTTCACCGGGGATTTGTCTGGTGAAAGGTTGCCATCTTACCATGGGGGTCTGAGAGCGACAAGCAAGTGAAGGGAATAGTTAGAGGAGTAGAGCGAGGAAGGGATAAGGAGCGCGTACCCACCCTGCTTCCGGCTCCTCACTCCCTACGTTCATGCTTTCCTCTTTCGTTCTTACTTAGGAGGTTCGGGATTGGAACATTCGTTGGCGTCGGGAAGATCGATGCAGGGCGGCAAATAAATGGCCTCGAAAGAAGAGCATGAATACCGTCACAATGGGAGTGAGTCCGAGGACGATAACCAAACTCATGTCGGAAGACACCCCCAACAAAGAGAGCCACTCAGATAACACGGAAAATGGCAACGTGATGAGATGCCAGAAGTCTAACCCCCCACGCCTTCCCGCCTGGCTGGACATTTGAAAGAAAAATGTCAGACCGAAGGGGCCGAAGACGATGGCCACGGGTAAAAACCATTCGATCCAATTTTCAACGACAAATTCATAACTTTCCCGGACAACCTCGAGGGCGGATCCGATCCGGCTCTGGTAAATCACTTCCGGTACTGGATTGAGTAGCACAAAAATTAGGAAAAATACGGCTGTGGCAATCAGTGGTTGGAAGGGATTGGTCTGGAGACCCATTTCGAGGAATAACAAGGGAAACCACACCATAAATCCAACAGAAATGACCTCCCAAAAATATTGCCCCATACTTGGCAGGATATCCGGCCAACTCACACGACGCGCCCCCAGGACGGCCTGTTGGGTTAAACTAAGGGTGGATCCAATGACAAGGGCATTGAGGGCACCCAGGATAAACCCTCCGATCATTCCAAGTGGACCGATGAGGGAGGTGACCAGAATGAGGCCTAGAGCAAAGGCAAGGAGGACGGGGATCAAGATCCACGCACGCGTGAAGGACTGGATCGAGGCGAACAGGGCTTGGTGGTAAAGGCGACCTGTAGCCTGAATGAAACTCTGCATGAGGCGAGAAGATGCTCCGCGGATCTTACCGGTTAGCTGGAGGCGGGGTCTGTATGTTGATAATGTCCTGTTGTCGCTGATCCCGGTC
>JACDDF010000583.1 GCA_013817135.1 Nitrospirales bacterium | reverse complement strand
GTCACAGTAGCCTGGACGGGCGCCACCGGGGGTAAAGTGGGAGATCTCGTCGATTATTGTTTTCGGGTCCCTTCTTCGGTGACGGCACGTATTCAAGAATGTCACATTACGCTGGGCCATGTGTTGTGCGAATTTATTGAAGAGCGTCTTTTTGGTGACCAGGGCTAAATCATTACCAACCGGTGCGTCCCCGAAGCTGAATCTCGCCCGGCTTCGTACCTACCCGCTTCAAACTCGTCACTCCAAAGTGAAGATGGCGGATTTTGGCTCACCTTGGCGGCGGGCTGGTACCTTTCAAGCCTTTCTCAAAACCCTGCCGGATATTTTAGCAGGCAAAACTTTCCGCGCTGTGGTAGCGGCGATTGTGGATGCCAGACGACGGGGAAGACCGGTAATCCTCGGCATGGGCGCCCATCCCACCAAGGTCGGTCTCAATCCCATTATCGTGGACCTGATGCGAAAGGGTGTGATTACCGCCGTAGCCATGAATGGGGCCGTCATTATCCACGACTTTGAGTTAGCCTATCTTGGGCAAACCTCGGAGGAGGTTGAAGCCGAAATTGATTCCGGACGATTTGGTATGGCGGAAGACACGGGACGCATTTTAAATGAGGCGATTGTACAAGGATGGCAAGAGGGTTTGGGCATTGGAGAAGGGGTCGGCCGGTATCTTCTGAAGCATCCCAAGCAATTTCCACATCGGCGATGGAGTTTACTGGCGGCCGGTGCGCAACTTGGTCTTCCGGTGACGGTGCATGTGGCGATCGGGACCGATATCATTCACATGCACCCTCAGGCGAACGGAGAAGCGATTGGTGGTGGTTCGTTATTGGATTTTCGCAAGCTGGCCGCAGTGGTATCGAAGATGGAAGGCGGCGTATATATCAATTTGGGATCAGCGGTCATGATGCCGGAAGTCTTTCTCAAGACCGTGACGTTGGGCCGGAATCTGGGACGAGCCTTAAAACAGATCACGACGGTGAATATGGATTTTCTCCCCCATTACCGACCGATGACCAATGTCGTCAAACGGCCAACGCAAAAAGGTGGAAAAGGATATGCGCTAACCGGCCATCATGAATTGATGGTTCCGCTTTTGGCCGCAGCCGTGCTGGAGGCTCTTGGCAGGTAAAGTGTTTTAAGGCGACTGCGATTTTATAGACACGGGACAATCAGGTGCGGGCTTAAGGAGTAGAACCTTCATGAAAAAGAAAATTCTCATCGTCGATGATCATCCCGATATTGTCCTCATGCTTACGGATCGCTTAGAAGCTCTGGGTTATGACACGATTACCGCTGGGAATGGAAAGGAAGCGTTGGAGAAATATGAGCAGGACTTTCCTCACCTCATGCTGTTGGATTTGGAAATGCCACAAATGGCCGGCATGGAAGTGTTGCACCAATTAGCCAAAATCGTTGTGAAAAAAAATGGAGAGGTTGACTCTCAGACATTTGGCGGAGGAGAGTGCCTCCCATTGCCTGTGGTGGTCATGACGGCTCATGGCACAATTTCCAAGGCCGTTGAAGCCATGAAAGCGGGAGCGTATGACTTTCTCACAAAGCCTATTGAGTTGGACCATCTGGCCCTCGTCCTCAAAAAAGTCTTAACGCGGGAAGCGTTAGGGCGGCAGGTTGCCGCGCTGCGAACGGAAGTAGAAAGCCGGTATAGCCAAATCGTCGGGAATAGCTCTCAGGTGCATTCAATGGTGGAATTGGCAAAACGGGCTTCCGAGGCTGACGCCACCGTGCTGTTGTTAGGAGAAAGCGGGACGGGGAAGGAGCTGTTTGCGCGGTCAATTCACCAATGGAGTGACCGGCGGGAAATGCCTTTCAGTATCATCAATTGTGTGGCTCTCACCGAAACCCTCTTGGAGAACGAGCTCTTTGGTCATGAAAAGGGGGCATTTACCGGTGCAGACTCTCTCCAGAAAGGGAAAATCGAAGCGGCGGATGGGGGAACCGTTTTCCTGGATGAAATCGGCGATATGCCGCTGGGGCTTCAGGCTAAATTACTCAGGGTGCTTCAGGATCATGAGTTTCCACGGGTAGGTGGGACGCGATTGGTCCGCGTCAACATTCGGGTAATTGCGGCCACCAACAAGGATCTGAAGCGAGCGGTCAAAGAGAAGGCCTTTCGAGAAGACCTGTATTTCCGGCTGAATGTCGTGAATTTGTTATTACCACCATTGCGGGATCGTCCCGAGGATATCATTCCTCTTGCCGAGCATTTTTTGGCCCGCCACATGCGAGAAATGAAAAAACGGAATCGGAGGTTTTCCAAGTCTGCCATCCAAACGATGCGATGTTACGCATGGCCCGGCAATATTCGGGAACTGGACAATGCTATTGCTCGAGCAGTGGTATTGGGAGTAGATGAAGAAATTTTTCCAGACCTTTTGGGATTGGGGGGAGGAAAAGACGAACTCGATGAGGTCGACAATCTCCCCTACCATGCATCCCTGGAC
>JACDDF010000582.1 GCA_013817135.1 Nitrospirales bacterium | reverse complement strand
GGGATTCGGAGCTTCCGCCGTAATGATGCCTGGTTCCGTGACGCCCAAATATCGCCCATTCTTAATACGTTGTTTCGCGTGAGCGATCGTGGCTCCTTTCATCGGTCCCTTCATAGCCCCTGGACCACAACCCGTGCAAATATCCATGGAGCGCAAACCTAGTTGATGCCCCACTTCTTTCGTATAGCGATATTCCACCTCACTGATCGAATGGCCCCCCCAGCACACCACCAAATGTGGATCCTCAACAGACTGAATGATTTCGGCGTTTCGTAAGATATGAAAAATCGCGTTGGTGATCCCATTGGATGTGGTTAAATCAAATTTTTTATTGTGCTGTATTTCGTTATGGACATAGATGATGTCACGGAGCACCGAAAAGAGATGCTCTTTGATCCCTTGGATAATTTTCCCATCCACAAACGCACTGGCAGGAGCGTTGATGAGTTCAAGCTTCACTCCGCGATCCCGTTGCTCCAAGGCAATGTCGAAATCTGCATAGCGGGCAAAAAATGCTTTCGTGTCATCCGTATCATTCCCACTCGTCAGGACCGCCAGGGCACTGCTTCTGAACAGTTCATGGAGACCCCCCTCACTGGTTTCTCTGAGCTTCTCAACTTCATGCTGCGACAGCATGTGCATAGACGTATCGGGGGTGATGCTGACACTCACACCCTGACCTGAAGATGTACGTTTCAATGTTATGTACTCTCGATTGTTTTCCATCTTAACGCTCTAGATCATAGTCAAATGAAAGCCATTTTTGTGTGAACATTGACCAATACTGACCACTAGAAAGAGGTCAATCTATCACACCAACGTGTCCACGCTCTATGTTAGGTGTCAAAACACGACTTATTTTGGGAAATGGGAACACACCCGGGGGAATATAATGTGCTACGATCATGTTGAAGGATCTGGAAAATCCGTTGAGGGTAGTCAGGCGAATGAAGAGTTTGATTTGATCATTATGGGATTGGAGATAAAAATACCGCACCTCCTTTACCGGTAACCTAATCTGCTTTTGAATTTCCGCACTTCTGCCGTGATTTTTGGAAAGAGGTTCTCATTCTCCAAGCCACCTCTAAAATGTATTCGAAAAATAGGGCTCATATTTCAACAAGAAGGGCATTTACATGAAAGAACGTTATTTGTCTCGCTTCCAACTCATTCTTTGCCTTACAGCCATCTTCTTATGGGTTGGGGCTTTTCAGCATCTCAGCCTTGCCAAAGAGATCAATTACGCCAAAAGAATAAAAACCTCTTGTGCTTCAACACAGGGGGACCCTGCCAAAAGATCAATCGACCACTAGAACTGACCCATAAGGGTCTGGAGATCACCGACAAAGAGTTCGATATCGTGGTTAACCATTTGGCTGCAACACTCAAGGTATTTAAAGTTCCTGAGCGGGAACATGATGAGGTGATGGCCAAAATCGGCAATCTGCGATCCTATATTGTTGAACGGAAAAGTTAAAAATATATCGGTTGCTCCGAATCGTGTCCTTCCCCCAGGAAAAACATACAGTCATAGCGTGGAAATTCTGGATTGGACCCTACGGCCTAACCTGACGCCAAGGATATCGCCGGGGCCGCGTCCAGATTAGAAAAAATTCAGGATAGTAATGGCAGGATTCCAAGTGCAATAGGAAAGCCAGAACAGATATTATTCATTCGTTTACGGGGAAAGCATCTCTCATTACATACTCGTGAAAAGCTTGGAGGTTTCCACAATACACATTCTACCAGCATGAAGGCATTTTTTCACGAAAGTCCGTTTAGGAACCACGCAACCAGGCTAATCGTTGACGATCATCTTCATATTGTGGGAGACGATAGGTCAGATCGATTTGCACGACACGCTCTATGCAGCGAAGCGCCGAGATGTGATCTTTTCGCTCCAGATAGACGTCAGCCAGTAGACGCAAGGCTCCTGCCTCTCCCGTGCTATTTCCTAGCTTGATGAAATGTTCAGTCGCATTATTGAGACAGGCTTCGGCCCGTTCAAGATGGCCCAGGTGAAGAAAGGTTTTCCCAAGTTGCCCATAGGTAGTAGCCAAGCCGTCTTCATTCCCGACTTTGCGGTGATAGTCCAGGGCCGTGTGAAAGTCTTCAATAGCGGATTCGGACCGATGTAAATGCAATTCTTGCAGAGCCAGATTGCTATATAAAATACCCAAAGCCCGGTCGTGGCCTAAAGGGGTTAAATAATCTATCGCTTCCAAATAAAACGCGTGCGCCGTTTCCGGCTCACCCCTGTCGGCTTTGAGGCTTCCTAAATTCACCAGGGTTTCCCCGATGGCATGCCCTTCTTGCAAGGTTCGTTGAATTTCCAGGACTTCTCGATAACAGGCCTCGGCTTGCTCATAGCGTTCTAACAAGGCGCTGACATTTCCCAGATTGCCCAAAGCATCTGACAAGGCCTTGGGAGATCCCAGTTGCCTTGCCTCGTCGGTAGCCTGTTCATAGC
>JACDDF010000042.1 GCA_013817135.1 Nitrospirales bacterium | reverse complement strand
AACTCAGGAACTCAGGCGTATGTCCAGAAAATCATGGGAGTTTGCTCAAGAAAATCATATGGTAAAAAATTTCGAGAAAAAATATCGAATGATGGTGGACAAACTGTTGGCTGAATATAAAAAGTAATATTCATGATTTGAATGTAGAAGTTACCTGAGTCGAAACTCGAAAAAGCCAAAAGTTTTGAGACGATCTCTAGGAGTTGAAGCGTGATTTTGGAAAAGCCTGGAATGGTTTCGAAATTAAAACGGTTAATGAAGAAAGTTCCTGGTGCCATTCGTGTATACCAATGGCTGAGAAAAAGTTGCAATGTGGTGGCTTCAAGAACAAAATCCAAGGAGGCCATATTTACCGAAATATTCAAGGAAAATAAATGGAGAGGAAAGTGGAGTGTCTCTGGGAGCGGGTCAGATCTTGAGCAAACAAAAACCATTGTGAAAGAACTACCAATCATTTTGAAGGATTTTAAGATTTCAACAATGTTGGATATCCCTTGTGGCGATTTTTTCTGGATGAAGACCGTGGATTTGAAAAGTGTTCATTATATTGGGGCAGATATTGTTGCAGAATTAGTTGAAGAGAACCTGTACTTATATCAAACTCATGACATTGATTTTGGAAAGTTTAATCTCTTGAAAGATGAGTTACCTGAAGTAGATCTCATTTTCTGTCGTGATTGTTTGGTGCATTTTTCCTATTCGGACATTTTTAGGGCCTTGAAGAACATGAGTAGGAGTGGGGCAACCTATCTGCTCACAACCACATTTTTAGGACGAAAAGAGAACCACGATATCAAGACGGGCGAATGGAGGGTGCTGAATTTTGAGGCGGCTCCTTTTCATTTTCCTCCTCCTTTACGCCTACTTGTGGAAAACTGCACTCAAAAGACTAGTAAGGGGGAGTATAAGGATAAATCATTGGGGCTGTGGAAAATCAGTGATGTTGAAAGAATTTCAAAACGACCCCCTCCCATATTTTTGAAAGAGAAGATGGTGCCCATAGATTTCCTGGCGACTGTTGCTTGTAGGGCTGGGCTTTAACTGTGAGTGGGATGAAAGAAATGAGAATTTTTTCATGCTCCAATCCACAGACAGGCAAATTTGCTGTACGCCCTCTACGACCAGGACTAAGTGAAAGCATATTGAGTTAATGAAAAAATTTAAAATGTCTCCAGTTGTACTTGCTGGGGTAATCATCATTAGCCTGGTAATAGGGGCATTGATCTGGAGGGCTAGTTCTCCGTACCGGGGGGTTGTCCAAAGCTTTTTAGGTCCGAAGGTGGAGAACGTTGGTTCCGGTCCCTGGTCGATTGGAATCTACACGGGTGTATCCCCATTTGAATTACATGATCCGGAAGACATCTCGAATCCCGTTCTTACAGCAAAGGATGTTAAGGATATCGATGCCAAATTTGTTGCCGATCCCTTTATGACAATCAAAGATGGTCGTTTTTATCTGTTTTTCGAAGTGTTGAATCGGGCCAATAATCAGGGAGACATTGGATATGCCGAAAGCGAGGATGGTAAAAAATGGGAATACAAGAAGATTCTTATTAATGAACCGTTCCACTTATCCTATCCCTACGTGTTCGGGTGGGAAAACAATGATTACTTAATACTGGAGAGCCACGAAGATCTCTCGATCAGGCTATACCGCGCCAAGTCATTTCCTGCGGAATGGGAATTCGTGAAAAGCATCTTTAATGGGGAGCACTATGTGGATCCCTCAATTTTTCGATATGAGAATATCTGGTGGTTGTTTTATACAAACCCACAAAATGACGCCTTGAACCTCTATTATGCTGACGAGTTGATGGGGGATTGGAGGCCTCATCCGATGAATCCGATCGTGAAATTAAATAAGCATATCGCCAGGCCGGGCGGAAGGGTTCTCGTTCATGATGGGCGGATTTACCGGTTCACCCAAGATACTGAGCCACGTTATGGCATTCAGGTGTTCGCCTTTGAAATAGAAGAATTATCGAAAACCGCCTATAAAGAAAAAATAGTTTCAGAAAAACCTGTCGTCACGATGTCAGGAGAAGGATGGAATGCGTATGGCATGCACCATGTCGACCCGCATTTCATCAATGGGCAATGGATGGCAGCGGTTGATGGAAGATGCGGACCCAGTTCAATCCCTTGTAAGACTTATTCAGCAAGAAAAAAGCTGGTTCAATGATTTTGTTATCGGTAGAAGCCCGTCGGAAAATTTCACATAAAACGCCCCAATTGTTTTTGGATTCGGCTAAACCATCCTCAATCTTTTATCTCAAACCATTATTCAAGTACCGCAGGGATAAGTGACAATTGCTCATCCTTTGTTGAACGAGCCCTGTCAAGCTGCCCCTCTATTGTCGGACCCTAATAATGGATAGGGTATTCAAAAGTGTTTGTGATAGGAGTGGCTGGAATTGAAGCGTACCTAAATCTCTTGGCTGAAGATTTATAGGGAACGTCAGTCATACCGGTTGCAGAGATTTTAAGGGGAAATTTTAAAAGCCTAAGGCTAGGAACATTTCGTGACGATATATAAAAGAAGATAGTCCCACGGCGCTGGTGCAGAAAATTGGGAGAAATTATTTGCTAACCCTACTATATTTCAGCCCGAGGGTTTTATCACTGAGTGAGTCATTCGTAACTTCTCAAATATATGGAAGTTCCAAAATGAAAGGATCGAAATGTAGGGTTTGCCTGAAGGTGTCCTACAGAACACATTTTTGGGATCTATAGGGCCAAAAGAAAGTAATATGACTACCACTTGGACATCTGGCAGCGGCTGATTGTAAATGTTTCATATGACCTGAGAAAGGGTTACCTCATTGAAGGCTTTGGCTGGCATGGACCGAAGGTGCTCATTCTGACGAATGGCGTTTCGGTATCCAACCTTGCTCTCTGTCCTAGAACGGGTTTCTGCTTAGAGTGAATGCGAGGGTGAGTTCAAATTGAGAGGCTGTCTGAATAGACGCAGTAGTGTTTGATCGAGAATCGATCGCCTTCCCATTTGGGAATTCGATGCCTTCGGCTTATTACTTCGACTTAATTTTTGAAATGGGTGTGACAGGTTAGAAAGGGCAATTTATGAACAATAGGTTTGGCACGACATTAAGCGAAAATTCTTTAACCGTCATTCCACCAAAATCCGGTTGGACCATGACAGGTTTTCAAGAGTTGAAAGACTATCGAGACCTGTTTTATTTTCTGGTGTGGCGTGATATTAAAACATTATATGCCCAAACGATTTTGGGATTTATGTGGGCCATTCTCCAGCCCCTCGTTCAGATCGTTATTTTCACGATTATTTTCGGAAACGTTGCCAAAGTATCGACAGATGGTATTCCCTATCTTCTTTTTTCCAGTGTCGCGCTTATCCCGTGGACCTATATCTCCCTGGCGACGGTACAGTCTAGTCAAAGTCTGATTCAGGGATCGAGTATGCTTGGGAAGATTTATTTTCCTCGATTAATATTCCCCATTACTCCGGTGCTGGCCAAGCTGGTTGATTTCGGAATTTCAATGTTCATTATCGTGTGCATCATGCTGTACTATCGTGTGTCCCTCACATCGAACTTGTTCTTCTTCCCATTGTTCTTGGTTATGATGGTATCCATCCCTTTGGGTATAGGGACATGGTTGGCTACTCTGGCTATTCGGTTTCGGGATGTAAGGCAGGCGATGCCGCTTTTTATTCAAATGCTCATGTTCAGCGCTCCAATCGTCTATTCGGCTTCATCCATACCCGAACAATATCGCTTCCTCTATTCGCTGAATCCCATTGTAGGAGTGATTGAGGGGTTTAGAGCCTGTTTGCTTGGATTTCCAATCCCCTGGCTGCACATCTGGCCTGGAATGGTGACGGCGGCCATGTTAGTTATAAGTGGAACAGTGTATTTTAAACGGATGGAACGGATTATTGTAGATGTCATTTAAGTGAAAAAGGTGATTTTAGGGAACATGCCATGAATAATGATTTAGCTATAAAAGTAGAAAATATCAGCAAGTGTTATCGTATCGGATTAAAGGAAAACATGCATGATAGCCTCGGGGCATCTGTGCTTCATTTCTTAAAAAATCCCCTTCAAAATTATCGTAAGTACCGATCGCTTTATCAATTTGATGATCTACGTCCAGAACAAGGAGAGAATCGCTCTGATGTGATCTGGGCATTGGAAGATGTCTCCTTTGAGGTTAAAAAAGGGGAAGTGGTAGGCATCATTGGTATTAACGGGGCAGGAAAATCGACACTTCTTAAAATCCTTTCGAAAATTACGATCCCAACGGGCGGGTCTGTCACCATCCGTGGAAGAATCTCAAGCCTTCTTGAAGTTGGAACCGGCTTCCATCCTGAGCTCACTGGCAGAGAAAATGTGTATCTGAACGGCACAATCTTAGGAATGAGAAAAAAGGAGATAGAACGTAAATTTGACGAAATTGTGGACTTTTCCGGTGTGGAAAAATTCATTGATACTCCCGTCAAACGATATTCAAGTGGAATGAAAGTGCGACTAGCCTTTGCCGTTGCGGCTCATCTGGAGCCTGAAATTCTGGTCATCGACGAAGTGCTTGCCGTCGGTGATGCACAATTTCAAAAAAAATGCTTAAACAAAATGAAGGATGTTGGGCAACAGGGGCGCACCGTCTTATTTGTTTCACACATTCTACCGGCCGTCACCAGGCTATGTAGTCGGAGTATTCTGTTAAATGGGGGAAAGGTGCAGGTAGATGGTCCGACACATGAAGTAATCTGCGTGTATCTCAACTCCGAAACAGGTGCCCAAGCTGAGCGTCGATGGGGAGACCTCAAGGAGGCTCCTGGGGATGAAGCCGTACGATTGTGTGGGATAAGAGTCAGAGCCAATAATGGCTACGTATCGGAAACGGTGGACATCAGTGAACCACTTCAAATCGAAATAGAATATGAGGTACTTCAGCCAGGACATGAGTTTCGAATCTATTTCCATGTATTTAATGAAGAGGGGATAGAAGCGTTTATGTCCATTGATAATGATTCCGCATGGGTCAAAAGGCCACGCCCATTAGGGCGTTACGTGAGTAAGTCCGTGATCCCTGGGAATATGCTATCAGAGGGCAGATATTTTATTGGACCAACTATACGGACTGAAAATCCATCAATTAAGCGAGTGGGGGTGAATGATGCAGTCGCCTTCCATGTGATTGACAGCATGGATGGAAATGGAGCTCGTGGTGATTCCACCGGAAATATCTCGGGAGTGGTCAGGCCTCTCCTGAAATGGGAAACCCAATTTAATCCAAAAGAGGCACAGGTAGAAAAAATCTGGTAGGGGAGCAACGAACTGCCGGATTTTCATCCATTTGTGCCCAAAGTCGCAGATTTGGTGCTGTTGAGCGTGGTCGTTTGTATAGGCGTCTTGTCTTTTCAGTTTCCCGAGAATATTTATTTCTATATCTAATGATTGTTTTTGTGGTTTCTGTGTGAGCGGTTTTTGCAGGTAAGGATTGTGGGCAAGTTTCCCTCTTTGATTTGATTGTTCTGTGTCATGTCCTTGCGTGGGACAACCAGGTTCATTCATTTAAGCCAATAGGTTCAATCCAGCTCTTAACATTCTAATAATAAGCCTGACTGGATTCCCTCGATTTGTTGTCCTGCTATTTGCAATCACCAGAATGATGAGCCGGATAAAGCTTGCGCATGCTCGGGTGATTGGGGCCTCTACATGAACTCATCCCTCGCATCTCAAATAACACCAAAGAAATACTGGGGAAATGGAGAGATGAAGTCGCATCAGTCGGTAGTATATCAATATATAAAAATGCCAAACGTGGAGAAACACTATTTTTGCTTACAACAAAATATTCTTGTCTTAGCATGGGTGTTATTCTTCAAGAAAAACTCGCTCAGCCCTGTTGTCAGGCCAGAACAGGATATGGATTTTTCGCCAAAGGCGTTTGTAAGGCAAATGAGAAGCTACTTAGGACTTATTAGAAGTAATCTAAGAATTCTCATTGTTTTTATAATCTATAAATACCACAGAGGTACAGGCGACGAAGTCGTTGAATTGCCGCGCTATGGCCAAGTATGTCTCCATGTGCATAAAGGCTACAAAATATTTGATTTTTACAGAAATTCCGTCATAAAAGTGTTTGATCAGGATATTGACCCTTCTGTCATCCAGGAAGAAATTGATCTATTGCAACAAATCTCGAAATTTGATTTTGCTCCTTCTCTAAGAAAATGGAACGGGGGGGAACGATGGTATGAAGAAGAACTGTTACAGGGATCCCTGGACGCTTCATATACAAAAACCCTAATGGATTCGGAGATCGTATTGCCCAAGTTTCATGATCATGTCCTTCAGCGATTAAAGACGTTGATCCTGTTCCAGGAGCCAAAATCCATAAATGCGGTTACGTATCTGGCCGACATGACAAAAATCCTCCCTGACAGCCGATTGGCAACGCAGGAATCAACCGTGCAAGAGTTTAAAATAACGGCCAACTTTGTGGACTGGATAGTTGGCCAGTTCCGGCGTGAAGGCGATCATCAGATTTTTTTGGTATTTACCCACGGAGATTTGGTCCCGGCAAATATGTTGAACACCAAACGTGGTATGAAAATTATTGATTGGGAAGGTGCCGGATATCGGAGCGTATTATTCGATTTTTACAGTTATTTCTTTAACCAAGTTTCATTGAGGGAAGTGCCTGTGAATGTGTTGGTTGCAGAGATCGAAGGAGGCTTGCCGATGTGTATATCCGAATTGGCTCAGCACACCTTCGAAATTTCACGTAGCCTGCTAACGTTAGAAAAATTCTACCGTTGGACTTTTTATATTGAGATGATTTGCCGATTGGTAGATCGTGCAAGGACGGATAAAAATTTACCTATCATGAAATATCTTGGAAATTATACCAATGCGTTCATCCGCTACGAAGAATTCTTCTCCCAAAAGGACGAATCAAATTGAGGAAGTCTCCTCTACACATCTGAGTTTAATTGCGAATATTCATTTATCAAAATCTGGTTCCTGGAGAGGTGCTATAGGACATGTGCGGAATAGCTGGAGAATTAATATTTCACAACGCAACCGCGCCTAAGGTGGATTGGGATAAAATCAGCTCGATGATGGCTCGTAGAGGGCCGGATGACGAAGGGATCTGGTCAGATGAAGAGCGTTGCACCATGGTGTTCCGCCGATTGGCCATTATCGACCTGAGCCGTAATGGGCATCAGCCAATGACCGCGTGCAACGGGCGTTTTGTGCTGGTCTTTAATGGCGAGGTTTACAACTATCAGGATTTGCGAAAACGCTTAGAAAACCAGGGGGTGCAGTTTCGTTCCAATAGTGACACCGAGGTGGTGTTGTATGCCCTCATCGAGTGGGGTATTGAGGCGTTAGATGCTTTTAATGGGATGTTCGCGTTGGGTTTTTATGATAAGGCAGAGAAGCGGTTGCTGCTCGCACGCGACCATGCGGGAATTAAACCACTCTATTATTTAACGCATTCCAAAGGCGTCGTATTTGCTTCCCAATACAATCAATTGCTGGCACACCCTTTTAGTCGGAATCTGAGCGTGTCACAGGAAGCACTGGGTCTGTATCTTCGTTTGGCCTATATTCCTGCGCCCTACGCCCTTCTGCAAAATACTCACATGCTTGAACCTGGCACGTGGATCCAATTCACAGGAACGGGACATATACAACAGGGACGATATTTTAATTTGCCCCGATGTGAAATGCCTTCCTTGAAAGGGGAAGAGGCCCTCGAGGCCGTTGACACTGTGATAGCAGAGGCGGTTAAACGGCAATTGATCAGTGATGTGCCGGTAGGAGCCTTTCTCTCGGGTGGGATTGATTCGCCGCTGGTTGTGGCGAATATGATATCAGCAGGCACGAATACCATACGAACCTTTACCATTGGGACGGGTGAAGAAGCGACGGATGAATCGAGTGATGCCATGCGATATGCACGTGAGCTGGGAGTTGAGCACGTGATTGAACGGGTGAACCCTGATACGGCTCTTAATTTGGTCTATCAGGTCATTGATGCATGTGGTGAACCCTTTGGAGATTACTCCATATTCCCAACCATGATGGTGTCGCACCTAGCCAGCCAGGATTTTAAAGTCATGCTTTCCGGTGATGGAGGTGATGAATTGTTTTGGGGCTATCCGCGGTTTGGTTCCTTAATTCAGACGGCGAAATATTTCAGGCAACCATTTTTGTGGCGTCTGGTACGAAAAGGGATCAAAAAAATAGCAGGGCTGCAAGACTACAGCCCTGACCTTTCAGGTTGTTCACTCGGAGAATATCATCGTGCAAAGTTAACCCATCTCCCGGAAAGTTGGTTGCACCGGGTATGGCCTTCGCTACCTTCATGGCCATCGGACTTTACCCCATTTGGCTACACCTGTGGTGAACTGAATAATGTGGCACAATGGTCTCGTTGGAGCGAATTTGTGGGCCATTTACCGTATGTCCTTAAGAAAGTGGACAGGGCGAGCATGTATCATTCCCTTGAGGTTCGAGTACCACTTCTGGATCGGGAGGTGATTAACGTGGCCGCACAGCTTGACTGGCGTGAGTGCTTTAACTTGAGTCAGGGTATTGGCAAATTGCCCTTGCGACACGCCTTAGGACGGCATACCACATTTCAATCACGGACTAAACGCGGTTTCGAAGTGCCGATGGGATCATGGCTGAGAACCTCGCTTAGAGAAAGAGTTGAGGAAACTCTCATGAAACGGGATGAAATTCTCGGACTTGGAATTGAGAGAAAGGCTTTGCGGGAACTCTTTAACCTGCACCTTGCCGGTGAGCGGGATTATGCCTGGGGACTCTGGCCCATCCTCAGTTTGGCCTTGTGGGTGGATAAATATTATCATTCATGAAGGTCAAATTGAATAGACGGTCTGGGGATGGGAGAAAAGACATGAAGAGCGAAAGGAAAAGTATGCCCTCAATGTTATAGATTTCATGGAGGTCTTTCCACGCGGCGAGAAACAGAAGTTGCCATGAACGATAGAGCTGGAGTGGTGAACCATAGAAATTTAGCATGAAATGGAGAAAATTTTAAAGTTGATCCCTTGGCACATCGCCTGCACCATTTTATTCAAGTGTGAAATTCGAAGGGCTATGCCATTCTCACAAATCTGACTGGATGAGCGTAATTGAAAATAGGATCTGATAACAGAATAGAATTGCCATCTCCTACGGCCCCAATGGTTTCGATAGCCATGCCTACCTATAATCGAGCCGATTCTTATTTGAAAGAGGCCATCCAAAGCGCCCTCGATCAAACATATCACAATATTGAAATTATTGTGTCCGATAATTGTTCGCCGGATGATACTGAATCGGTGGTGAAAAGTTTTCATGACACTCGCATCAGATATTTTAAGCAAACAGAAAATGTCGGATTGAAAAATAATCTTAACTTCTGCATAGCCCAGGCTCGGGGAGAATTTCTTGTATTTTTGTTTGATGATGATTTGATTGACCCGGATTTTCTCGAAACATGTATCAATGCCATACCGGCCTGCGCAGATATTGGGGTGGTGCTGACTGGGGCCCGGGAAATTAATGAGAAGGGACAAGTCCTTGGGGAATGTCAAAATCAGGCTAAAGGGCCTTCAGTTGACTCATTTTTTCTGGACTGGTTTGCCAAGAGAACGACCTTGTATTTGTGCAGCACGTTATATCGTACTCAATGCCTTCGGGAGATTGGCGGGTTTCACTCTAAAACCGATAATTATCTCGATGTGGTGGCAACGGCGAAAGTGATGGCCAAATATCAGAGAGTGGATGTGACGGCCGTCAAGGCCAGTTTTCGTCGGCATGCCAAAAACTTAAGCGGTTCGGTTAATATTGATGCGTGGTGTGAAGATAGTCTGTACCTTCTGGAAGTATTATGTGAACTGGCTCCCTCACAGAGAACTGTTCTTGTCAGGGAAGGCATGCCGTATTTTTGTAGAGCAAATTATATA
>JACDDF010000581.1 GCA_013817135.1 Nitrospirales bacterium | reverse complement strand
TAATACGACAGGCGATCAACAGCCACTGCCGGATTTTTATGTCATCAATCTTGCGGCCTCGTATGACATTACGCCATCCCTGCAAGGATATGTGCGCGTGGATAATATCCTGAATCGGCATTATGAAGAAGTGCTGTTCTTTGGAACCCCGGTACGGTCGGTATTCGGTGGCATTCGAGTGAGGTTTGATCTTCCCGTGTCAAAATCTTCTGCTTCCACGGACAACACATGAGCCATCCTCGATTGGTCATTGCGGGCACGCATAGCGGAGTTGGCAAAACGACGGTAACATTGGCGCTCCTGTCGGCGTTTCGGGCTCAGGGGCGCACGGTTCAACCGTTTAAAGTCGGGCCGGATTTTCTGGATCCCGGGCATCATCAGTTGGCCAGTGGCCGGGAATCCCGGAACCTTGATGGGTGGATGCTCGGGGCCGTATTGAACCGAACGATTTTTCAAGAGGCGGCTCACGAAGCCGACCTCTCGATTATTGAAGGTATGATGGGTCTCTTTGATGGAAGTTCTCCGGTCAAAGAAACGGGGAGCACCGCCGAATTGGCTCACCAACTGAACGCGCCGATCCTCCTGGTCGTGGATGGGAGTGCCATGGCCCGCTCGGCAGCCGCGATGGTGTATGGCTATGCAAATTTCGACTCTTCGTTGAATGTCGCCGGTGTGATTTTTAACCGGCTTCACAGTGAAGGCCATTACCTGTTATTAAAGGAGGCCGTAGAAAAGGAGACCCGTATTCCGGTTGTGGGCTATCTCCGCGCTGATTCGGACGTGACCATTCCTGATCGGCATTTGGGATTACGGACCGCTTTGGAAGGTTCGGGGACTGAATTGTATGCCAAGCTCGGTCAATTGGCTTCAGCAACGATCGATTTGGTTCGTGTTGAACAGTTAGCTCAGGCCAGTTCTGACATGCTCGTCGCGAATTCTGGTATACCGGCTGAGGACTCCAGGCCGTTGACTCGTTCCGTAAGAGTCGGGGTCGCTTTTGATCCGGCTTTTTGTTTTTACTATCCGGAGAATCTCCAACTTCTTGAAAAGGCGGGTGGGGAGTTGGTCCGGTTTTCTCCTATGAAGGATTCGTCACTTCCCGATGTGGATCTGGTGTATCTGGGAGGAGGGTATCCGGAGATCTACGCGGAGGTGTTACAACGGAACAGCGCCATGCGTCAGTCCATTCAGGCATTTGCGGCAAGGGGTGGAGTGGCCTATGCGGAATGTGGCGGATTGATGTATCTGGCAAAAACTCTCAGAGATTTTAATGGAACCGAGTACGACATGGTTGGAGTGATCCCGGCTGAAACGGCGATGAGCCGGACAACGATGACCTTGGGGTATCGTGAGTTGACCGTGACACATCCGGGACTTCTTGGAGATCAAGGAGTGCGGATCCGTGGACATGAGTTTCACTACTCGACGCTTCACCCCAAGGGAGATCTGGAATATCTTGGGCATCTCACCGATGCGCAGGGACGGGACCGGGGAGGGGATGGCATTACGATAGGGAATGTCATCGCCCTGTATACGCATTTACATTTTTCCAGTCACCCTCATGTTCCCTTAGCGTTGGTCGAAGCGGCAAGGGGTGAAGCTGCGATGAGAAGGAATAGGCGATGAGCGATCAAAGGCATCTGGCTCGGATGGAACGGGTGAAAGCCTCTGTGGATCGACGGATTGCTGCGGCACAGGAAGAAAAGGGTTTATTGATCGTCTACACCGGGGCAGGCAAAGGTAAAACCACTGCGGCATTGGGCATGGCCATCCGATGCCTCGGACATGGCATGAATGTGGCGGTGGTGCAATTTATCAAAGGGGCCATTGATACTGCAGAAGAACGAATATTGAAGAGCTTCGGCAACCAGGTGGTATTTCTTCGAATGGGTGAAGGGTATACCTGGGAAACCCAGGATCGTGAACGGGATGCACACGTGGCTCAAGAGGCTTGGACGGCAGTAGAAAAAATTCTTCAGGATCCGGAGTTTGGCATGGTCATTCTGGACGAACTGAATATCGCGATCCATCATGAATATGTCTCGCTTGAACAAGTCCTGAAGGCGGTGGATCAGCGTCCTTCCGGACTTCATGTGGTCATGACCGGGCGGGGTGCGAAACCGGAGCTCATTGAAGCCGCTGACCTGGTTTCGGAAATGAAGATGATTAAGCATCCATTTCGCAAAGGCATCAAAGCTCAACCAGGGGTCGAATTTTGAAACAGACGATCTCGCAATCCCACGCGGATTTTTCGGGATCATATGAAAATTATGGTTCGAGCCCTTCGACGTTGCTCTCAGGACAAGCCCTTCGGCCAAACTCAGGACAGGATCTAGAAGGCTCTATGCCTCTCCTTGTCATCCTGAGAGCAACGAAGGATCTGAGCCCAGCCCAACCAGGCCATGCCTGCCCTGAGCGCAGTCGAAGGGGCTCAGCCAGATGCTTCGCGCGCCTGCCCTGAGTCCTTCGGCTTTTACTCAGGAT
>JACDDF010000580.1 GCA_013817135.1 Nitrospirales bacterium | reverse complement strand
GGCCGAGTGGATTAATGCCGTGGGTGAAAAGCTCGGGATTCAACAAGCCGTGTTACTGGAAGTGAATGTCGGGGAGGAAGCCAGCAAGGGTGGATTTACCTCCCAGGAGTTGGAAGCCAGGATAGAGGAATTAGACCGGCTCCCTCACGTCGCGATTCAGGGGCTCATGACGCTTCCGCCTTGGCAGGAGAATCCTGAAGATGTTCGCCCCTATTTTATACAAGTCAGCCGGTTACGAGATCGACTGGCTCGACAGACATGGAGTCGTGTACGGATGACCGCATTGTCCATGGGGATGTCCCATGACTACGAGATCGCCATAGAAGAAGGGGCGACGATGGTTCGGATCGGAACGGCTATTTTTGGAAGTCGAGGGAAAGCCGTCAATCCCGGCACCGTGGGATGATTCGACTGGTATACAGGTAAAGGAGAAACATGTTTATTGGGGGAAACGTGCTACAGGCGATTGCGACCATCCTGGATACGATTTTATGGATCTATATGTGGGTCATCATTATTCGAGCCTTGATCTCCTGGGTGAATCCTGATCCCTGGAACCCCATTGTCCAGTTTTTAGAAAGAGTGACGGAGCCGGTCCTTTCTCAAATTCGGCGTCGGGTAGGCATGATGGGAATGGGATTTGATTTATCTCCGATCATTGCTATCCTTATTATTATGTTTTTCCAGATTGCCGTGGTAGCATCTTTGAAGGATCTCGCACTTAGAATGCACTAGCCGGTGAGGGGGAAAGGAGTCGTGATGAAAATTACACCGTTGGACATTCAGCATAAAGTCTTTGATACCCAATGGCGAGGCTATCACAAGACACAGGTGGACCAATTTTTAGAAGAAATCGCCGAGTCGGTTGAGGAACTCACCAAGGACAACCTGGTGCTCAAAGAGAAGTTATCCGGGAAGGATGATGAAGTGGGGCAACTCAAACGAGCGGAAACCACTCTGACCAGTACGCTCATTTCAACCCAATCCTTTGTCGATCAACTCAAGCATGGGGCCCAACGGGATGCGGATCTTTTGGTGAAAGAGGCGGAATTAAAAGCCGAAGAAATTCTGGCACAAAGTCGGGCCGAACTCGCTGAAATGCGTCGAATGATTTCGACGCTCAAACAGCAGCGGGCACTAGTGTTGGATCGCTTGCGGTTGACGTTGAGTTCCTTCCATCGTTTAGTAGAAATTGAAGAGCGACCGGAGGCCTCGTTTGAAGGAAATGGTGAATCAGATATGAGTGTTGAGCGAACCTCCCATCGGGAAGCAGGCTAGACGTTTCGACCTCCTCATTAAAATTTTGGATCAGACCGATCCTATGGTGCGTATCCTCCTTGAAGGAATTCAGGCGCAGGTGTTTCCTGGTGCGGTCTTGTTCGTCCGTCACCAGGGCTATCTTCGGGTTCATCATGCTGTAGGTCTCACCTCCGGTCTTCCGGATGCTCATCCCGTCCAACTTCAGACGATTTACGACCTAGCTTCTCTCACAAAGCCTTTGGCAACCGCGTCGGCCATTCTACTCCTGGTGCAGGATGGACTTCTGGATCTATCAACGCCCATCGACGTGGTATTACAGGAAACCAAAAATTTTCCATTAGGCCGGGTGATTCTCAAGGATGTTCTCTCTCATCAAAGCGGCCTTCCGGCATGGCGTCCGTTTTACCAGGCCTTCCCTCCTGCTCTTCCCTCAGATGTTCCATCCCGTCATGGACGAGCCAGGGCATTTCTGGATGTGATCCTCAAGGAACCGATAGAAGCTGTGGCACACCACAAAAGCATCTACAGTGATTTGGGCTATATGGTGCTCGGGTTTATCGTGGAACGGATCACAAATCAATCATTGGCTGATTTTTGTCGGAGTCGGATCTTTGGTCCCTTGCATGCGAGCCCACTCGGCTATCGAGGGCCGAACGTGGCGGCAACATTGGACTCATCGATTGGTGGGTGCGCACCCACTGAACAGGATCCATGGCGTGGGCGTCTTCTGCAGGGTGAGGTGCATGATGAAAATGCGTTTGCGCTTGGGGGCATTGCCGGGCACGCGGGACTCTTTGGAACAGCCGAAGCCATAGGACAGATCACCAATGTCTGGTTGGAAGGGTACAAAGGAAATCCAGGGTTACTCGATCCTCACCTGGTCAAGCAATTTGTGACCGCACAGCCTGGAACCAGTTGGGCATTAGGCTGGGATACGCCCTCTCAACCCTCTTCCTCCGGCCAATGGTTGTCTCCTGAGTCGTTCGGCCATCTGGGATTTACCGGCACGAGTATCTGGATCGACCCCATTCGTGACTTGGAAGTCATTTTCCTCTCCAACCGGGTTCATCCCACGCGAGACAACCAAGCCATCAAAGCCTTTCGTCCCAAGCTGCATGATGCGATTATTCAGAAACTTTCAGACCATGGCTAAAAACAAGTTGCTATCTCTCGCGGCACTATCTGCCTCACCCGGGTGCTTACGTTGCCAAATCGTCCACTCATT
>JACDDF010000579.1 GCA_013817135.1 Nitrospirales bacterium | reverse complement strand
CCAATAAATTAAAGGATAATCAAAACGATTTAGTGAAACTCCCCCGCTAAATGGGAGACTGCCTTAAAACCGAAAACGACCGCGTCCCCTTCCTGCCGCGCTGCCATTCATCCCCATGCAAAGGAAAGGGCTTTCCGGTTGTCTGAGGCAATGTCTCTTATGATGGAAAAGAGTCCCTAAGAGCTCCCTTGGGCAATCAAACTTCACACAAGCTGAAAGTGAGTCATCAGGAACGTTTTGGAGGGAATTGTGCCAAAACTTTCTGGACTGCCTCATTGATCAGCCCGGTTTGTCCTCCTGTGGTTCCTTGCCAATCCACCACGCCTTTAGCAACCCCACGCCAGAGGATATGCTGCGGCGGCTTCGCATCAAGCAGGTCGATAATGAGCGTCCCTTCCTCGTATTGGTAAACTTCTGCATAGCCCATACCCATTCCCCCGTACGGTCTCATTAGCGGACTCGCATAGGTTGGACCTGAATTCGCTCTTCTCTACCAACATAATAGGTCACATGGAAATCTGAATTTCCAGCCATAATTTCGATGTATCCCTTGTTCGCAAGTTCGGTTGCGACCGCGTCCTGAATCCTTTGTCGGGCCATTTGATTGCCCCCACCAAGATCAATGTCTCCCTCTGGCGTTTTCAGCATCCAGGAAAATGTCTTCAGCTCACTAAAGTCCGTGGACTCCCTATAATCAGAACTTACAGAAATACTGGAGCAACCTGAGAAGGCCGGCCATGACAACAATACGAAAAACCCCATGAGACATCGCATTAGTAATACCCTTTCTTTTACAATATTCATCGCATTCCCTAATTTTGATTCAGTATTTTCATCACAGAGGGATCTTCCCAAGAACAGATATCATGGCATGTCGAAGACTCCGAGCGAGGGACTCAAATCATTGACCGATCTCCGCCCTCTGTTTGGTGAGAGCCACATTGGCTATTGAACTTTTCCGCTTGAACCCCGATGCCCTCCCTTGTGAGACTTCTAACTCTGCCGTGAGAACATCAATCTCCTTAAAATAGATGGTGCTAAGGGAAACCAGAAGTGATCCTAGGAGCCTGTCTAGGGGATCGAGGGGGGAAAAAGCGGCTGAGCGAGGCCAGATTTTGACGATTTCGCTGGCCCATAGTGGGACTATGGTCCAAGAAAGCAGCGAAATATGGACCGCTTAGACACTTTTGGAGCCGATTCATCCTAAGTCGGACAGGCTCCTAGTCCCACCGCGACGATCAGGAGTATAAATTGGTGGTCGTTCAGCATGCTTTCTTCCTGTTCCGGTTTCTTGGCACAAAACTATAGCAGACACTTCTCACCCTTTTCGACTCGCGACCTTCAGGTCTCACTGCCTTCTCAAGGAAGCCGGATGAGCGGTGGGAATGTGATTGCAGCGGTGTGAATAGATACGTTAAAAAGCCTGGCGTCTTTCCCAACATTCTGCGGCCGAGGGCATGTTGGGCCTGGACGGTAAACAGTTACGATGGTTGCTCAGGCTATGTCTGATGAACTGTGAACATACGAATTTTTTGAAAATAAAACACCGCTTTTTATTTTTTTCGTGCAAACACTGCGCCTTCAACCTCGTTATTCCTGAAATGTTAAATCGGAAATCTTTCCACCCAGGACATTCTCAACACATGCAATAAGGAACCCCTCCACAGTAGTCATTCCCGACATTGGTTATCGGGAATCTATCTGTGTGTGTTCAGATGGATACCTGCCACAGACACGCAGGTATGATGCAAGAAAGATAGATGTCCGCCGACAACTGCGGACCCGACGACTGAGGTTCTTGAGACTTACCGACACGGGAATGACTGCCCACATGCCGCTCTTTTTATCTCTTCTCATTGCAATTCTATTTCTTGCATCTCCGTCGTTTGCCGAATGGAAGGTCACCGGCCAGAGCAACATCTATTACACTGATGATGCCGCGCTGTTCTCTGCGACCCGGCGACTATCTCGAAGCCAGGATCCCACCCAACCGGTTATTAATGGCAATCTCGCCAAGCAAGGGGATGATGTGGTGTTTGAACCCGTGGCTCAAATTGCGAAGTCCTTCTCGTTAATGGGCCGACATACTCAAGTTGGTGTCCGTGGCCAAGGATTCGTGTTTACGGAGAATACCAAATTTACTCACGGGTCACTTGGTGTGCAGGCAACCCACAATCTGACGCCTTCCACAAGCCTCATTATGCGTTACTTTTTCGGTCCTGACCTGTTTTTAGGAAAGAATGAGGTGCGGCCTCTGGAAGAATCTGGCGAAAATCCAACACCGTTGAAGAAGGAAGAAGTCACCACCAATTATTGGGCCGCAGGGATTGCTCAGCAAATCCCCGGTGTAGACGATGGCCGACTCATCCTCTATGGGCGTTATGGGCTGCGGGAATACGACAAACCTTTATGCAACGAGACACCAGGTTTTGGACCATTGGGACGCATGTGGAATGGTCCCCCACACAAAAGATCGATCTGGCCCTGGGC
>JACDDF010000578.1 GCA_013817135.1 Nitrospirales bacterium | reverse complement strand
GCTGAATTTATTCGCGTTTTAACCGGACACTACTGACCCCCTATGGTATAAGAGAATCACTTATGGATAGCGCTAACCACTAGAAATGGTATAGTAAAAAGTATGCTGGTCACGGTTTTGGAGGCTGCGGCGCATTGTCGCAGCCTTTTTTATCATAGAAAATCCATTTTAGGGAATGAAGATCCTCGGTTGGATCATTTCCTCCATGGACTCCCAATGCGAATGACACTTCCGGAAAGGTAAGAGAGTCAGTGAAAACGTCCCATCCTGTTTTCGAGCACGCCGATGAACTGAAAGAAAGTCCCCTCTTCCAACAGCCCAGTAAGGGGCAGACGCGACCGCCCACGTTATTTATCATATTTGGGGCCCAGGGAGATCTCACGAAGCGAAAATTGATTCCCGCGTTGTATAACCTGGCCTCAAGCCATCATCTCCCTCAAGAATTTGCCATCCTTGGGATAGATGGGATCCCCATGCATACCGATGACTTTCGGGAGAAGATCCGTCAGGACATTGATGAATTATGTCCCCGTCCCATCGATGCCACTATCAAAGAATGGCTCCTTGATCGCCTGTATTACCTGGCAGGGGATTTTCGGGATCCCCAGACTTACGGACGTCTTCATGACCTGCTGGCACAATTAAATACGACACACGGGACCCAGGGGAATTATCTCTATTACATGGCCACGGCTCCGACATTTTTTGCGGAAATCGTTGAGCAACTTGGCGCCAAAGGGCTCGTAGAGCACCGTAAAGACTTTTCCCGGCGCATCGTCATTGAAAAACCATTCGGCCATGATTTGCCATCGGCCAGATCCCTGAATCAATCCCTGAAACAAGTATTAGATGAGAGCCAGATTTACAGGATCGATCATTATCTGGGGAAAGAAACCGTTCAAAACATTTTAATATTTCGCTTTGCGAACGGCATCTTTGAGCCCATCTGGAACCGTCAATATATTGATCATGTCCAAATCACTGTGGCCGAAACATTAGGCGTGGAGCATCGCGGTGCCTATTATGAAAAAGCCGGTGCGCTCCGAGACATGGTCTCCAATCACCTCTTGCAAATTTTGGCATTCGTGGCGATGGAACCACCGAATACGTTTGATCCCGAAGCAGTCAGAAACGAAAAAGCGAAGGTCCTCCGTGCCATCCAGCCAATGAACCCCGTAGAGGTCTTACAATCAACCGTTGCCGGACAATACGAAGCCGGCTCGATTAATGGTCACAGTGTCTTCCCCTATCGAACGGAGAGCGATGTTGATCCAGCCTCCCTGACTGAAACATTTGCCGCGATGACCTTAGGCATTGAAAGTTGGCGCTGGGAAGGCGTGCCCTTTTATCTTCGGACCGGAAAACGGTTACACACCCGGGTTACCGAAGTGGTCATTCAGTTTAAATCTGCCCCGCTGATGTTATTTCGTAAGACTCCCGTCGATCGCCTTACACCGAATGTCCTCGTCATTCGCATTCAACCGGATGAAGGCATTTCCTTAAGTTTTGGAGCCAAAATTCCCGGACCGAAAGTCCAGGTCGGAACCGTGGATATGGATTTCCAATATGCGGAATATTTCGGTGATGCCCCGAGCACGGGCTATGAAACCCTCCTACACGACGTGATGGCTGGGGATGCAACACTTTTTCAGCGAAGCGATAGCGTCGAGGTGGGCTGGAGTATCGTCGATCCCATTGTCAAAGTGTGGGAGAGCCTGGGCGCGCATGCCATTCGTCCCTATAGCTCAGGTAGTTGGGGACCACCGGAAGCCGATGCCTTGTTGGCCAAAGACGGCCGAATGTGGAGAAACCACGGGTAACCAGGTAATTGTGCGGATCCCGCGTATGGTCGGAAAAGAAATTGTGGAATACGGGATATGAAGGCGAAACAGTCACCAATGATGAAGAGCGAAACGAAAGATGACCCAATACAAGACATGATATTGATCCACTCACGCCAGCGGAATGCGATGTTTATTGAACGATAGACAGGTTCCAAATGTCTGGAGCGAAGGATTGAGGCTGCGAGCCACTGCCGGATCACGGGCCTCGCAAAGTACCTCCTGAAAATCACGTTTGAAATGGAACATATTTCCGAGGTCGTCTGCTCCCGGAAAATCAAAGCTTCGATATAATTCCGGAGATACGTCATGGTAGTGAATCTCCTGCCCTAAAGCCTGAGTGAAAGTGGCACCCATCTCTGCACCCGTCAAGTGTTCCCCAGCCACACCGACCGTTTTGCCGATATATTCCCTGCCCCTCTTAAAAATGCCATAGACACACCTGCCGATATCCTCTGCTGCAATGCCGGGAAGTCTTTTGTCACCCATGGGTAAGGTAATGGCGAATTCCCCGTCAGCGCCTCTCTTAGGCCTCATTCCAAAGTGAATAAAATTATCCCAATAAAATGAAGTCAACAGAAAGGTGGTGGGAATCCCGCGTTCGGTGAAGAGGGCTTTTGCCTCTCCCTTGGCATCGAAGTGTGGCACTTTATAATTCCC
>JACDDF010000577.1 GCA_013817135.1 Nitrospirales bacterium | reverse complement strand
CCTTCTCATGGTGATCCACACGTCAACGGATTATCATTTCCAGCCACCAACATGACTTTCCTCACACGTTTCATCCACTGCCTGTTTCTCCCGGTGGTCATCTGTGGGTTTCTATTTGAAACTGCATGGGCACGACCTGATTCAATCGATTTTTCAAAGCAAGCACCAGCCGTACCTCCCACCTCCCTGACCTTGAGTCTAAACGATTCCTTATCCATGTTTTTGGAAAAAAATCTTGATCTCTTGATGACCAAATACGGCATCGACAATGCCAAAGGATTGGCCATCACGGCTAAACTCTTCCCCAACCCTATCTTTTCCCTGTTTGGAGGAGCGGCAATTACCCAGCAGCAAACATTTAAAGGCACTCGCTATATCACTCCACAAATCGAACAGATGTTTCTGCTTGCCGGCAAGCGTGGCTATCGGATGGAAAGCGCGGGCTATGGCATCCAGGCGGCCGAGGCGACATTCACGGATGCCATTCGCCAACTGACGCTCACCCTGAAAGATACGTATTACCAGGTCCAATTGGCGAACCGGCGACTTGACCTCGCCAAAGATAATCAGCAGCGGTTTCATCGCATCCTCACGATTGGCGAAATACGTTTTAAAAAAGGCTTCATTGCCGAAGTGGAGCTCATTCGTCTTCGCCTCCAGGCAGTAGACTTCGGAGCACAGGTCATCAGATTCACGCAGGAGGTTCAAACGGCACTCGCCGATCTCCGGATACTCCTGGCCTTTCCTCCCACGATTGATCTGGTATTGACCTCCGACCTCGTTTACACACGGGTGACCCCCGATATTGACAGACTCCGGACGGAGGCCTTGGATAAACGTCCGGACCTTCAAGCCAGACGGTTCGTCCTTTCCCAGCAACAGGCCAATTTAAGATTAGCTAAATCCCTCCGGATTCCCGATCCCATTGTCGGAGGCGCGTTCACCATGCAGGGGCCACAAGGCGGGGGCAACCAACAATTGTATAGCCTCAACCTGGAAGTGCCGCTCCCGGTCTTTGACCGCAATCAGGGAGGCATTGCTCAGGCCGAAATCGCCATTCAAGTCGCGCAAGTCGATCTTCACAAGACCACATTGGAAGTACAAAATGAGATTGAGGTAAATTACCGGAATTTAACCCAATCCCAACGCCTGGTGGAAGCCTATCAGGCGGGAGTGCTGGACGATGCCAAAACCACATTCTTAATTCTCGAACGAGCCTATCAAAAGGGAGGAGCCACCTTAATCGATGTGTTAGATGCCGCCCGGACCTCTCAGACTATTCTTCAAAACTATTTGGAAGCCCTGTTTGAATACCAACGAAACTTATTACTCCTAGAACGAGCCACCGGTCAGGACATTTTATGACAACCGTACCTCGTGTATTCCGGTATGTTCTTTTCATCATGACCCTGAGTGGGATGGCCTGCAGCCAGGAAAGCCCATCACAAACATCGGCGACCACGGCCCCCGCCTTCACGAAAAGCGACAAGGCAATTCACGCACCCTCAACACCGGAGACACAAATCGTCACAGCCCTAGTGACCGTTGGGCCCTCCCACCCCGTCTTGTCCTTAGCAGGAAAAGTGTCCTATGGGGAGGATCGATATTCAAAGGTCTCTTCAGCCTTGGTCGGTCGGGTACAAAAAATCCATGGACAATTAGGAGATTTCGTGAAAGCAGGGGAACTCCTGGTCGCCATTGAAAGTCCGGAAATTGCTTCGGCGTATTCGGAATTCATCAAAGAACATTCTGATTTATCCTACGCACATCGGTCATACGGGTTGGCCAAAGACCTGTATGAGATCAAAGCTCTTCCTCAAAAAGATTTAAAGCAAGCCGAAAACGATTTCGTGAAGGCCAAGGCGGAATTCCGGAGAGCCCGGGAAAAACTCCTGGCCCTTCAGGTTTCCAAGGAGGAACTCGATAAACCAATAGCCGACCAGACGATTACGTCAACCTATCAAATCCGAAGCCCCCTTTCCGGCACCATCGTGGACCGGGCCGTGACCCCGGGACAATCGGTCAGCGGGGATCCGAATCAAGTACTTTTTACTGTAGCGGATTTAAACACCGTGCAAGTCATCGCGGACGTCTACGACCGAGATCTGGGACTTGTAAAAATCAAACAACACGCGACGGTGACCGTCGAAGCGTATCCGGAGACTGCATTTCCAGCCACCATCTCATCCATCGGTGATGTCGTGGATCAGACCACTCGTACCATTAAAATCCGAGCGGTCGTCAACAATAGCGATCGCAAACTCAAGCCGGGGATGTTTGCTCGTTTGAATGTCAAACTGAGCGAGAGCCGCCCCTATCCTCTTATTCCTCAAGAAGCCGTTCTGGAAATTGACGGAAATATGTATGTCTATGTCGCGAATGGCGAAAATCATTACATAAAACGTCCGATCAAAACCGGACTCCCCTCTTCCGGCCACATGTCCGTCCTCAGCGGTCTTGAGCCAGGGGAAAAGATCGTTATAAAAGGGGCCGTACTCCTCAAAG
>JACDDF010000576.1 GCA_013817135.1 Nitrospirales bacterium | reverse complement strand
CTTCCACACCGCATAATGACGTTGATCATCCATTGGCCCATGATCGACGAGATTCCCGTTAGAAAGGAGAACAGGGGCAGCAATTTGATCGGCAATAATCTTCGTGGTGTAGGTCGCCATATTATCCGAGCGGTCGGGGAAAAAGGTGATCCGTCGAAATCCTTCGGCTTCACATTGCGTACACCAGTTGCCCCCTGATTTATACAATCCTTCAAGGGCTGTATTCTGTTCGGGGTAAATTTTGACCAGGGTATCTACCGTAAACGTATCATCCGGGGGGAGGAGAGAAAGGGACGCTTGAGAAACCACATAGCCTTCTTTCAGATTGGCTCTCTTGGGTATAGCTCGGCCACTGAGTTTCACCTCCAGCAATTCCAGATCTTCGCCATCGAGGACCAACGGGTGATCATGACTGCCATTTTTTTTCACCTGTAACTTGGCGCTGACAAACGTCTCTCCATCGCGTAGATCAAACGTCAGATCAACATGTGTGACCCAATAATCAGGTGGTGTGTAATCTTTTAAGTACGTCACAGTATTTGTTTCAGGCACGGCATCTTCTCCTATATTTCAATAATCTTTGCTCCCTGGGCGTAGTAACCTCTGGCATTGTCACCATACCCAGCGCCACACGCAACGGGAAAGGCTGTAAAGCGACCTATTTCCTCGTAAATATTTTTTTAAGCTATTCATGGCGTGTCCAACTTGTTGGCATCTAACTCCTACGGTTCCCTCATAGGGTGAAACGGTTTACAACTGAACCATTCCAGGAGAAACACCAGGGCCGAGGCAACCAGTTCATGTGGTTCAAGGTGTCGAGTCTTGCAATCCAATACTCTGACTGAATTCTTGCTCCGTGTCCCATCACTCTGACTTCAATGCGTTGTTCTGTTTCCCATCATGTTCCCGCAAAATTTTCCTAATCGATCATAAAATAAAGCATGACCAAATACCATCACTTGAGAATTTAGGGACTCATTGCTTTACCAAGTCCCCCTGGCCTTGTGGCTTGGCAGAGCAGTGCAGCTGATTCCGGAGACAAGGCGCGCACTGTCTGAGCGTAGCGAGTTTGCGCGCCGCCGGAGTCGGCGAACCGCGCAGGGAACCCGAAAGGCCACGCCACGGCCAACATGGTTTTGGGTCCTTTTGCCGGAACAAAAGGACCTCGTTCGCCGTGGCGAAACCCGGCAACACAAACATTCATGTGGACATTGTGATAAAAAAAGGAGTGCGCACATTCCAGATACCAACGATTTTTGACTTCAAAAAACCAGATGGATTCCCGATAGAAAATGTCGGGAATGACGGAGTCGGGTGATGAGTGGGGTGTAAGATGCCTCCTTACCATTCAAGCATTTTGCCGACCTCTTTCAGATTATACCCCCCAAGGGCCCTAATCTCGTCGGAAGGGCTGACTGACCACCGCATCGAGAAAGGTTGAAGCCATGGGATGCGTGTTCAGGAAATGGGTTCGCATGATTTAGTCGTCTCGCTCTTCTCGGAAAGGACTAACATCTCACCCGAAATAATGGGCGGCCGTTTCAACGCCGACGCCGATATTGGCCATCCGATCTCGAATATGGCGAGCCACCTCTCAATGAGATTAGCTTCACGTTGGTAGCCTTTAATAGGCTTTCCCGTCATGCCCACCTTTTCCAACAATGAACCTCAGCAAAACCTGGACCTCGCCCCGGCTTCGCGATTAATCAGACGCACACCTGGCTTTATAAGATCTTGAATCGTCCGAATCCACTTCGGATTTCCGGATTACATGAGTAGGCCTTCCACCCAGGTAGCACAATGCACCCCAACCAGATCTCAAGTTCGGGCATGACGCTTGAGATAGGGACTATTGCATTCTCCTGATTTCATATCAACCCGATGCAACCCCGCCATATGGACTTCCCCGCGTGAAGCGCACGTAGCGCACGTAGCGCACGTAGGGCATTGGCGCTTCCCATCGTCCAATTGGTCACGCCGGACAGGGCATTGATGTTTCGCACACGTTCTCCCGCCAACAATTAAGCCGGGGTTTCGGCCCCGTACGACGAGCCACTTTTGTTTCGGCAAAAGTGGCCAAAACCATTGACGCCCCGTCTGGCCTCATAGGAGGGGAGGGACGCCAAGCCTGAAAAAGCGGACCAACTCGCCAGGCTCAAACAGGGTCCGCTGGCTGATAAGAGCGTCCCTCCTTTGGGCCAGCCGGCAGGCGTCCAACCATAGGGGATAAAACACTGCCCGCCTTTTCTCCGGTGCCGGTTGCACTGCTCGGTCATGCCACCAGGCCAGGGAACCTCAGTGGGGGAGGGTGAATCAATTCGTAGGGCACAGACATGGTCCGCCTGGTGATTCGCACGTCAGCCCTGTTGGGCGACTTGAAGGTGGGGAATGAGTGGATTATTTAGACGGTGGCGCTATCCGGTCTTTTTTGATTGAGCTTTCTGGTGAGGTGCGGTCGTTTTTGTCTGTGGTCTGTTTGGGTAATCGTGTCGCTCGGTGTTCTGCAA
>JACDDF010000041.1 GCA_013817135.1 Nitrospirales bacterium | reverse complement strand
GATGGCCCCCTGCCGACTTATACGGATTATTTGCTTTGGTGTTATAACAACCGATTAAGGCGATTCTGGAATGGGGGGACAAGTTATCATTGGACCCATGCAGAGTATTACAATGAAACATGACGACATCTCCACGCTTCAATTCCACGTATATTTCAGGCAATCGCGTTTCAATCACAGCCAGGCGGTCCTGACAAACACCGCTGTCAGACACTCCATCATGGAACACATGGTCAATCCTGCCCATCTTATGAGACCCCTCGAGAATTTTCAAACACCCATTTGCTCTGGTCATCGGATCAACGGCAATGAGAACCGTAGCCATATCCGGATACAAATTCCCCATTCCATACCAATAGGCATAATCCTGATGATAGCGGAATCCGACCATACCAGGATATTTCAAGGCAATTTTATTATGATACACGTAAATAGAATCGTTGAAAAAATATTCCAACCGATCAAATATCGCCGAACGGCGAGTGGCTTTGGCAAAGACATCATTCCCCGCCGTATCATTCCACACAAAAATTGTTTCAAATGAGGGGCGCTTCCCTTGAGACATTTTATTCACCAGACCTTCAGTGCGCTGTTTCATACCCTCATGATTCACGATGACATTTTTCAGAATATGCATTTCTTCCTGATCGAACATGTCAGGAACAATGAGGTATCCCTTCGTCCAAAACTGTTCGAACTCTTTCTCAAATCCCATCTCACTCTCCCTTGTTGCGGAACCGATGCCGTTCAGTTGAACCGAGTGAAAACCGCTTCCCTCTGAGCGCATTCATAATCGCCTGGAGTACCGATATCAATAAAATATCCTGCGGTGACGAATGCGCGAGGCTGCAGCTTTCGGCAATATGGCTGGAGAATATCCGTCTCAAAGGAAAAGTGCTCTCCGCTTCCATAGTTGGAAAATATTTCCGGTCCAACAACATACACCCCTGCGTTCACCAGCCCGGGGCCTTGCTGACCCTTTTCTTGAAACTCAACAACTCGTTCACCCAAGAGGACGACAGCACCATACCGGCTCACATCAGGAACATGCCGCAGGACTATCGCGACCTGAGATGGGGTCTGTGCATACCAGATCATCAGCGCAGGATAATCAATGTCAACGAGCGTGTCGCCATTGAGGACCAAAGCCGGAGAAGAATCATCGCCTTTTAGAGCTAAGGCTATCGCTCCTCCGGTTCCTAAAGGATAGACTTCCCTTGAATATCTTATTTGAAGTGAGCGGTAAGCCTGACCAAAATGCTCTTGAATGACCTCCGCCTTATACCCAACTGATATAATGACATCGGTCAGACCAGCATCTACAAGTTTATCGAGAATATATTCCAAAAATGGCCGGCCTCCAACAGGCGCCATGGGCTTAGGAAGATCCGGGACGACAGACTGAAGTCTTTCGCCACGTCCCCCAGCCAAAACAATGGCCTTTCTGATTCCTACTTGGACCAAATGAATCACTCCAGTCTTCACACATAAACCCACCAAGTGTCAGAGGAGGATGACACCGGGTTGAAAAAATATCAGTGGCTCAGTTAATCACGGAACAATTCAGTTGAATACGCATCATCCAAAAACCTAACATCCCTGTCTGTCGAGATTCGGACTAAGTAGGGCACCAGTTTACCCCCCACCACATTCGGCTTTTTCAAACAAACATTAAAAGAGGGCAACCGCAGGCTGACTTCTTCTATAGGATTCGATTTAATCTATCTTCCAACCTTGCATCCCGTATTTGGTAAAATGACAGTTACTGACTTGGCCGGAGAATTTTTTTAACGCAAAGATTACATCCATTCGTTTTTCAGGCGGGACAAAAAACATCATAAATCCTCCCCCGCCCGCCCCGGACACCTTGCCAGCCAAGGCTCCCGCTTTGATAGCCGCTTCATAGATTTCATCAATATGCGGATTGGACACACTCTTGGCTGAACGCTTCTTGCTGACCCATCCCTCACGCATGGACTCTACCAATCCAGTGAAATCACCTTTCAACAGACTTTCCTTCATCGTACAGGCCTCACGCTTCATGGCATGCATGGCAGAAAGTGCCAAGTCAGTGCCAGCCTCAACATTGCTACTCTGATCCCTAATAATCTTTGCCGAAGATCGTGACACGCCAGTAAAAAAAAGTACCAATGAGGCCTCCAACTCACAGATAATCCAGTTTTTGATGCGCAAGGGATTAACGACCACCCGATTGTCTGCATAAAATTCAATAAAGTTAAATCCCCCAAAAGTCGCGGCGTATTGATCTTGCCTCCCACCTTGCAGACCACAGTCAATTCGCTCAATTTTAAACGCCAAATGGGCCAACGCGTAGTCGTCAAGCGGGAGGTTCAACAATTCCGCAAAGGCCTTGAGCATCGCCACGACCAGCGTCGAGGAGGATCCCAGCCCAGACCCTACAGGAGCATCGCAGTACGTGGTGACTTTCACAGGCAAAGGCCGTCCTTCGTTAAACTGCTCGACCATGTACAGATAGACGGCCCGATGTAAATCGACACATCCATTTCGTGGAATCAATTCTCCCAACTGATACTCACTAAAATGTTGTCTATCAGCAGAACAAAACTGCACCTTATGGCCTGTCAACACCTCCAGGACTGCATAAGCGTATCGATCAATCGTGGCATTGAGCACGCATCCGCCATACAAATCACAATAGGGCGATACGTCTGTCCCCCCCCCCGCCAGGCCAAGCCGAAGAGGTGCACGCGCGCGAATAATCACCGAACCCTCCAGATATCAAAGCGGCTGGTCATTGTGAAACGGTGGCTTTTCCCGGTTGAAATGTTTAAGCGTTCGAAGATCGTCCCGGTACTGATTCAAGTGAATCCGCAATTCGTCTCGAGGTTGGTCTGTGGGCCGCCCCCAACGCCCACCGGCATACACTTCCTCAACGGGACGCTTACGAATGACAATCTCTATCCCGCATTCCCCGACCGAGCTCAACGTCTGATCGTATCTGGGAAGATTAAACCGATAGGTCGAAACAAGCTGTTCAATTTTGACCGGCTCGGCAGCAGAACCAAGATCACGCACTAAATCCAGGACATTCAGAGACTGCTCACTCCATGACTGCATCTTGAAAATGGTAAACGTCCATTTATGGTCCGCATTAAATGTGCTCGGAAACTGGCCCTGTTCATATAAATCCTCATCCGGGACGGTAATCACCAGATGGCCGCCTGGCCGCAACACTCTAAACCAATTCCGGAGTCCTACTATCGGATCCTGCAGATGCTCCAGGCAATGACTACTATGTACAAAGTCGAATGTCTCATCCGACACCCCCTCCAGAAACTGCGCGTTCCCATCAACCAGATCCCACGTTTGCACATCTTCCATCCGACAGAACAATTCCTGATATAAGCCCAAAGGATCAGGATAGCCACCAATATCCAGCCCCTTACCGACAAAAAACCGGTTAATGAAGTTTGGCTCGGATAATCGCCGAGCAATCGACTTGCTACATTCTTTCATAATCAGGTTGACTCATAATAAAATTTGGTTATCAACTTCCAGAAGATCGAAAGACAAACTGCGGGAAAATTTGCTCACTATGCAAGCCGTCGCGCCGAATCACCAATTCTTCCACCGCCTCGGTCGCTCCTAAACAGCTTGAGGTGGTCGCATCATCAAATACCACATACCCACCTGGAACCATGAACGTCTTTACGAGATCATACGAAAAGGCCACCGCGGAATAAATATCACAGTCGATATGGGCCAAGACAATGCTTCCGACCTTGTCAAGAACAGAGGGGCCGGTCTCTTGGAATAACCCTTTGACAAACTCAAGATTTCTCACACCCTCTCGCTCAGCAAATTCGCGCAACTCATGTAAATCGACGTCTTGGAAATCTCCTTCTTCATGGGCATCGATAGCGGATTCGGTTGCGGGCAGCCCTGCAAAGGTATCCAGAGCAAAAACTTTTCTGCCAGGGTACAGTTGATCGACCACATAGGCCATAAACAGGGCGTTCCCCCCTTTATACGACCCAAATTCGACAATGTGGCCAAAGGGGATATAGGGAAGAAAATATTTTAGAATCAAAAAAATGTTCATCCGGTTATCTTCAGAGACCACCGTGCGGCCAGCAGCCAGTCTGTATGCCTCTTGATATAACGCATCCTTCCGCACCGACTCGCGCAATTGGCCACATTGCAATCCCCATCCTCTGGCATAGCCATCACGAACATTCCGGGACTTCCGGACAGGGGAGTTTCCACCGACAGGTGGAACAAATAAATCAAACACCATTTCCACTTCCCTTAGATCCGGCTTCATTCCTTTGTCATCCCTGGGTTACACATCATTAAAGGTATTTCACGGAACCAATTGGAAAACGATACCCGACTATGAAAGGGATTGGATTCCTTACATTACAAGTTTTTACAACAGGTTCAATGCCGCAAGCCGCTCTCGATACTTGGCGCCCACGGCTTTGGAGCTATGGTAAGTCTTAATAAAGTAAGCCGCATGTCGACCAAGTGTTTGGGCATACTGCGGCTCATTGACGACTCGCTTCATAAACCACACCGCATGGTCAATGTCAGGGTCGGCCCATTTCTGCCCCTTAGCAAAGGGATATTCATGCTCCTTGACCGGCACAAGCCTATAATCCACCAGGCAGGCGTTTTGTTCATTGGTAAAATCCAGATTCCCTGAATAGCCCGTCGCAATCACCGGTTTCCCTAGATACATGGCTTCCGCCAACCCTCGGCCAAATCCCTCCGACCGATGCAGGGACAAAAAACAATCACACAACTTTACGAGAGACTTGGTTTCCCGATCCGTCAACACCTTATCCATTAGAATGATTCGAGGGTCTTCACAATCAATTGATTCAAGAAACGCATTGTATTCTTTCGGACGCAAGCCCATGCCATTCATCTTAATGACCAGGCCGATTCGAGTATCCGAAGAATCCGGAAAAGCCTGCAAAAAAGCCTGGATAACGGCATGCGGATTTTTCCGGTGCACATAGGACGTAAAATCGAAAAAGAACAAGAAAAGGAAGCGATCCTCAGGCAAACCAAAAGCTTCCCGGCGCACGCCGTTTGGCTCAGGAAAATCGACGGCCAGGGGCATCCTAATGACCGGGGAAGAGGTTTTATCGGCAATGGCCTGTTCAATAAATCGTGACGGGGCCCAGATTTCATCCACCAGTTGAAGGGACGGACACCACGCATCGGGAAAATGGCTTAATTCCCATGCCCAATATCCAATATTATACCGATCCGTGAAAATGTCCTTACCCAGATGGATTTGCGCATTCACCATCTCATCTGCATTGACATGAAAGATATTGGCCCGATAGGCCCCATCCCTGGAAATTTTATCCATGAAAGGGAAATCCTGATGGATCCCCGCCAAATGGATCCCATACTCACCCTGAACATTCCGAATAGCAAATGGGACTTCTGCCGCTGAACAAGCCGCAGCGGACAATCGCACATGTTCGCCCATACCAAGCACTTCATAGGGATGGCCAAGCAAAAGGGCCCCAGGCGAAAGGACATTCCTTGGGGAGGGATGATTTTCTTCAGAATTGGTCGCTGTGTTTAATTCCGTCACTCCATCTAACTTGTACATGGACAATACGGCCCTTCGATTAGCCAGTAGCTGCCCTATTTTCTTTTTCAGTCCGGGAAACCCTTCAAAAGCCATCACCTGCCATAGACGCCGAACCACCATGGTGATTCCTCCATGATGACGAATAGCCTGTTTCGCGACGCCAAAAAAATCCACCAAAGTACCCATTTGACTAGCCCATTACCCTATTCATTTTCATCCTGAATACCATCCATCTTCCTGCATCAAGAAAGATCTTTTTAAATAAACAAGAGAAACCAACTCCAATACCTTCAGTCCCTTCACAATCGTGAAGGCAACAAGAAATTGTCATACGGTTCCACGACATATCTTCAACGCCGTTCTGTTACGGCCAACGGCTATTGAAATGCCGTTTCCCCTGCGAGAGCATAACTCCGGCCCCCATAGGATCCGAAGGCATACCGTGGTGAAGGAAAACCGGGATCCTTATACTGAAAAAAGACATCGTGCTGATAGACCTGCAACGTCTCCGGTGCGCAATGAAACACCACACTTCGTCGCGTCTTCTGTTGATTGCCTGCAGGTGCACCACCGTGAGGGAGTTGAGGATGCCAGATGGCGACATCGCCCTTCTGCAACACAGCCTGCTTTGTTGCTCCAATCGCTCCTGATCCGGCAATCACTTCACCATAGTAGGCTTCGAGAGCATGGCGCACCACCCAATCATCCGGCTGACCAGGGTTTTCATCACGAACGCGCTTATAGATCGCATGCTGATCACAAGGAAATCGATGGCCTCCAGGCACATACATCAATGGACCAGCATCGGGCTCTATGTCCTCCAGGGCGCACCAGGCACCAACAAAATAGTTGACGGGAAAGGTATGAAAAAAAGGGGCATCACGATGAATGGGCTGCTCGGTCCCATATTCAAAGGTTAAAGACGTGTAAATGCCGGCTTTATACCCGAAGAGATAATCCAACACCCGCATAATTTCATCGTGACACCCGATTTTCATGGCATTCTCGGACGACATGTGGAAATTTACCAGCCGATGATGTCGCCCTTTGGCATCAAGATACTGATCGGCATATCTCTTATTTGTTTCAAGGTATCGTTGATAATCACTGGCTACCGCATCGCAAAGGCCTGGATCAACGACCCCTTTCAACACAGTAAACCCCTCTGTGATCATCTCTTTGGCCATTCTCGGGTAGTGCGAAGGATACTGAGCGCCACGTGACACGGCTTCCTGCTCGGCATCAGGCAAATCCAGCCACAACACACCCATTTCCCCTCTCGCGTTTTCCGGTTGTTCGGATGCATTAACCATACGCATGATTCTTCTGAAGGAATGATGAAACCTTTGCCATCTCGATATATCCATCAATGACACATCACAATCCGTCAGTGTTAAAACTCATTACTTCGCCGCACGAATGATAATGGGGAGCATATTGCCATATTCATACTCCGGATGATTATTCGAGACCAATCCGGAAAATACATCGTATTGGACACCAACACGAACATCGGCAAAACCAGACCTGAACAAATCATCCAACAATCCCCATCCATAGTGATAAAAGGTCAACGCCCCTTGAGCGTTAATCGGATCACCATGGTACTCAGGCCCCATCAACAATTCTAGAGACCCATCAGCCAGGATCCGGGCCTTTTGAAGTTCCCGATCAAGCCTGAAGAAAAACGGGCAGGTGAAAATAAGGGTTCCACCTTTCCTCAATACGCGATAAAGTTCTTCCAACGCTTTTCTATAGTTAAACACATGCTCAAGCACATCATTATGAACAATGAGGTCTAACGAACACGATGAAAACGACAATTCCGTAAGGGACTCATGCCGGACAGAGATTCCGCCAACGGGATACAGAGTCCCCCCCTTGGCACCTTCTCCCATATATTCAGATCCGATGATCTCGGGGTAGGTCTCTTGGAGACGTCGATAGAGGACAGAAGTTCTTTCTAATATGGCCATCTGCACATCGGCATGATCTTCCGTCTCCAAGGCAATGGCCGAATAGATCAATCGGTTGCGGTTTCCCAAACCGCACTCACAGACTAATCCTTCCCGAAGATTCGGGAGAGGTCCGAAATAAACACCAGCATTAACTGTAAATTTCCTTACACCCCGACATGCTGCACAATACCCTGAAACCTCACGTTGCGAGGAAAGATAGCGCTCCGCCTCAAGTTGATACGATTTAATCTGAGTTACGTATTGAAGAAAGTCATGTCGTCCATCGAACCAGGTAAACATAGTCATTCTTTCTGAGGATCACGAACCATTCTTCGCCCTAAACCATTTCGGGTGGCTTCCAGAAATTGATGACCGAATTGTCGATCAGGCTCCAGGTGATTCCCTTCGGCCCATTCATTCCAGGCGTTAATAAACACGATTCGTTCATCTCCAAAGTGAAACCGCCGTGTTTGATCAACGGCCCGTCGTAACCAGTATTCGTATCGTTGGGGAGTTGCGCCCACAAAAACATGAGAAACATCCTGCCGACGGGCAGTATTGTCCCACGAAGGCATCACGCCTTTAAAGAGTTTGTAGGAGGGCCATGTTCGTCTCATGAAGTTTTCGGATGTCTGAACATAGTCAAACAACACTCCTTGATACTCAGAATTGATCAACGGCCTGGACCCTTCCATTTTTACCGGATACCGATGAGGCGGAAATTCAATAGCCGCATCAAAACCATAGAGACTTGGATCGTCTCCCAGCGGCATACGTTCAAAGCTCTGGACATAGGCTAAGTAAATTTCTCCAACTCCCGCGTTCATACAGTATTCCCGCCACAAATCCGCGGTCCGCCTGGGTTCCGGGAGTTGGCCGAGCCGATACACGATCACCAAAGGTTTTCCATGAATCCTGACATACCGTGGATCCAGCAATGCAGGGATAATTTCCTCAATAAAGCTAGCATGATCCGCCTCGGTATGACTCTGTGCGATGAGGATGTCTTCTTCACACCCATCCCATCGTCTCGTCCAGTTCTCATTGGCCCAACAGAGACAGAACGGAAAGTCCGGGGCACCAGATTGCAGCACTTCGTCAAGGGGGCGGTTCAGCAGTTTCTTTCCGCCAAACCAATAGTAGTAATAGCAGAAGGCGGATATGCCATACTTGCGAGCCAACCGCGCCTGCTCTTCTCGTACCTCAGGCATACGTAAATCATAAAATCCTAAATCCGCTGGCAGATGGGGTTGATAATGACCTTTGAAATTCGGTCGGGCTTTCGTCACATTCGTCCATTCCGTAAAACCTTTCCCCCACCACTGATCATTTTCAGGAATGGGGTGGTATTGAGGAAGAAAAAAGGCGATCGCACGGACTTCGTTCAGTTTCTTCAGTTCATCGCTCCACCGTTGAACGAAAACGCGACTATTTTTCGCAATAAGAGGCATTTTTGCGTGCTCGGAATCATTGGTGCTGACGCTGAGATGGTGAACGACCACGGAACGTGGTTGATATAATACCCTCAATCCCATTTTTCTTACACGGAAGGCTAAATCCGAATCTTCGCAATAGCAGGGCGCATAGATATCATCGAATCCACCCAAGGTCACAAACACCTCGGTCTTAATGAGCACACAGGCCCCGGAGCAATAATCGACCTCTCGCACCACATTATATTCAGGCCTGTCTGGATCATCATTCAACCCGACCAGTTCCGCTGAACCATCTGGCTTAATAATGGCCCCAGCCTCCTGGAGCACACCATTGGGATACAGCAATTTTGAACCCACAAGGCCAACATCCGATTGTTCTTGAAACGTGTTTACTAATTCATCAAGCCACCCTTCAAGCACCTGGGTATCATTATTCAGAAACAGCAGATATTGGCCTCGAGCCAATGACGCGCCTCTATTGCACGAACGCAGGAACCCAACATTTTCATCGTTCCGACAATAGCGTATATTCTCAATGGTTGAGAGAATATTAGGAGTTTCATCATGAGACCCATCGTCAACGATGATTACCTCAAAACTACACTGAGGCACATGCCTCAAAAGAGAAGCCAAGCAACAAACGGTGTATTCCAATTGATTGTAGACAGGGATCACAATGGACACCAAAGGCTGTTCCACATTGCTGAAATTAAAAGACTGGACGAGCGTTGTGACCTCACCCCCATCAAGCTGAATAAGAGGAGGCATCTTGCGAGGAGTGTCCTGAGTGGGGTAATCCAGATTTCCAGGCTCCTTAAGTGCAGGCAATTGCGTGTCCTTCCACCGCCGAAAACTCTCCGTCTGTTGGAAGAAAGAGCCAAATCGTGAAAAGACAAACGACACCAATTGGTGTTTTCGGTGAGAAGAAACGGGCACCCTTGATTTTGCAACCACAAGTATTCGATCAAGCGACCCACCGATTGATTTCCCATTAGCATTGCCAGAACGACCTGACGCCTTCAACCAATGCACAAGACTGGCGCATACCCGACCGCGCCGCGAGCCCTCCGGACAAAGCCGTTCCCTCAGGATTCTTACCTTGCTGATGTTTCGCCACCACAAGGATGAATGTACCC
>JACDDF010000575.1 GCA_013817135.1 Nitrospirales bacterium | reverse complement strand
CTTAAAATCAGTTAAAAAGCTGGAGCAACATAGCACCAATCCGCAGGTATCAACACCGCTCAGTCTGGCGGCTTCCTCCCGGGTTGAAATCTGGCGCATCTCAATCCGACATCCAAATCGCCGGGCTAGATCTTTGACCAGTTGCCGGAAATCAATCCGATCATCGGCTGTATAGGTAAAGGTCAGTGATCGCTGGGCAAACGATCCAAACACTTCCACCAAGGTCATTTTGAGGCCAGATTCTTCAATTCGCTGATTACAAAATTCCTCACCTTCCTGGGCCAATCGCACCTGACGGACAATCTGGCGTTGATCTTCTTCAGTGGCTTTTCGAATAATCTGCCGCATCACTCGCATCGGCGGGCTAAACGGGAGAAATTGAGGAGGGAGATAGACTTTCCCAAAGGTATGGTCGTTATCTAAATCCAACAAAACCCAATCGCCGACCTTCACCGTATGATCATCGGTCCGGGTTTTTTTCACCTCTCCCAGATCCCGAACTTTGATGCCGACCACCGCAACTTCTTCCGTATATTCTATTTGTTCTTCAGTTTCTTGCAACATGAATCATTGCCTCCCTTTGCTACCAAGGAATACTGTAGGCGTGAGGTTCAATCATACCGGACTTAGGGGAAGAGGCCAAGCGGGAATCCTGGAGGCTCAGGCTGCGGCACTAAACTCAGCTCCTCCCATGACTCGCACCTGCTAACGAGGTTTTCGCAGAAAGGGAGGAGGAGCATGATCCAACTGATAGAGCCCGAGTGGTGCCAGCTGATCTGACAGATGAGACACCAGGGTTTCTCCATCGGATCCGGTTCCAAACACATCAAACGCCTGGCCGAAATGATAGCGACAGCCAAACGGTTCCAGTTCCTGCTTAAGACTTTCAGGAGGATCCCAATTCGCGGTGAGCAAGGCCGTCCGGGCTGGATTACGCCCACTGAACATAAACGATAAATGATCGGGATACCAATCGGCACCCCCTGTCGCATAGGACACAAAAAGCCTGGCTTGAGCCGTTCGGCACAACTCGGCTAAATAGGCATTGGTCAAAAAGCCGTTTTCTCCCACCTCCAACCAGGTTCCCGGAGGAGAGAGACAGGCATAGGCCGCATAGCTCCGGACTTCTTTGAGTTGTTGTTGCGAGGCAAAAACCAAGGGAATCGGCCCGTACTTTGACACGAGCTTGGCCATGACCTTGTCCTGCAATGCCGAGTGGCCATCATTGGTCGGCCCGCTATCGGCATGCACCAACGTATTCCGCCCACGGTCCGTCACCAAATAACAATTTCGGGGCAGTTCCACATCACATGGGTCTTCACCGAAAAACGGCACGGACACTACCTCGGCATCTCCTATACGCCAACTTTCCCCATGGGCCAGCTCCCTGACCTGCGAAAAACCTAATTCTCTAAGAAGGGACAGATAATCATAATGCAGCATTTTCCGGTTGCGTCGACTCGGCACAAAGATCGGCACATCTTTGGGCAAATGATACAAGGTGCGAGGATCGACATGGTCGTCATGATCATGGGTAAGAAAAATTCCAGCCGGGCGCGGAAGGAGGTTGGTCCACAGAGATGGGATAGGCGACTCCGCGAACCATGGCATGAGCCAGGGATCAAACCATAAAAAATCATCCTGGTGTCGATACATCAACGCCGCATGTCCCAGATGGACCACATCCTGATCCTTTGTGACCTGCCGCCAATGCGCCTCAATGGAGGTTTTTGGAGCGATGGCGAGACAACCATGGTCTTTCAAGAGGGTAAAGAGCTGCGCCAATTGACGCTCAAGGTCTCGCCCGCCAGCCTGGGCCACCGTTTGAATTTCGCCCATCGTATGCCGGCCAGTGAGAAAACCCAGGAAATGCCCCACATTCGGCCCGATTGGCCGTTCAAACCCAAAGGGGATGGCTTGCCGCGTTACGGAATTAAAAATCCGCAATCCCCCGTATGTCATTTTGGCCGAGGCAGTGGGATTTTTGGGATAGGTCCAGTGAAAGGTCCCATCGGATTTCCGTCCGCACTGAATATGTCGTTGCAGGGGAGGGCGGCTTTGCACCACTTCCGCATAGGCATCCTCCAAACGACGGGATATTTGAGAGTCATCCACGGAAGCACGTTTGGCCATGATGTCGCTGATGGCGGTCTCGATACCGCTCATCATGAGCTCATGCACCTGATGAAGACTGTTGACAACTTCCGGATCCACCCCGCCCAAAAACGGAAATGGTCCGGGCTGTTCAGCACTTTCCAACTGAACCCACACCCAGGGGTGCAGTCCGACGTGCTGCGTGGAATCAATGGTCTTCCAGGGAATCATTACAACGTGAGATGGAGAAAAAACTCTGCAGTATGTGGTGAAAAAAAGTAACCCCGAGGGCTTGACCCTTCTCTATCACAATTGGATTGAGGGTTCAAACAACACCTGAATTGTATTCAAATCCGGATCCGAGAGATAAAACGAATAGCTGCCGTCACGATGTTGCTTCAGGGGTTTCAGAATCGTG
>JACDDF010000574.1 GCA_013817135.1 Nitrospirales bacterium | reverse complement strand
CTCCTTATAAAGGCAATAAGGTTTTACATTTCAATGTCTTGGGTAGCAGGGAGGCAACAGAGAGTAAATAAGCTGGTAGGGACAGGTTCCCTACGCCCTACCCCCTTGAAGCCTCTCAATAATTACGAACCACCTGATTCGGAAGGACATGAACCTCTGTTGCACTTACAAGTTGAATCCAAGTTGCTATTCATAGAACCAATCATTGCTGTAAAAAAGTGTATTTCCCTATATGAGAACACTTCCTCCATCGGACTCTTTTTTGGGGATGATTGTTCAGAAACGTCCGCTCCGACCTTTTCTAGGCCAGGGACGGGATATACAAATGTTTGGGATGCTTTTACTTCTGGCAAGGACCTTGGATATGGTCTGGATCGCCACCTACCCTCACTATGCACTCAAAATTTTCGGAACAACATTCAGCGGATGGGCGGGAGAATTTGTGAAATACCAACACCCGTTCATCCATTGGGTATTGGGATATGGTTTTTTGAAAAAACACCTATGGGCATTCTGGGGTTACCTAATCTTGGTCTCGGCTGCTTCAGTGAGCTGACGACCCAAGTAGTCGAAGGATTCCATACCACCCGGACAACCATGATTCTAGTCAGTCTGCTCTTTGGAGGTTACATTTTCCTACGGCGTGACGTGTTTTTGTCTTCTGCCCCCTAAAGAGATTGGAGATGTTAGTCCATCCCCATAAGGTGACACCTATACCAACATGATCATTCTATAGTTGGGAAGGGCTACTTCCATCGCCAATGGCAGAAATTTGGAACGATGGAAAGGGAAGACGTCCGAATAGGACAGATCCTACTGCAGATATGTTTCTCAAGGGAAACAATGAAAAAAGTAATGCGTAGTCACGATTGAGGAGAAACAAGCAGAGTTAGCAAAAAGGAAAAACCTAAATGAATTTATAGAGAGATTTTGGGATATATAAATGCCGTTTTGTAAACACCATACCAAGTAGATTTCCTTCCTGCATAAGAATCTGGTCTCTGACTTTTTTTGCGACAGCCGAACGGGTTTCTTCAGCTTCAACCACTAGCACAATACCATCAACGGTTTCACAAAGGGCCAAGCTATCTACAGTGACATTGACCGGAGAAGAATCTATGAGTATGAGGGAAAACTGTTCACGGACTATTTTCCACATATCAGTAGGATTGTAGAAAGTCCGTGTTGTGAGAGCAGACTGGACTTTGGAAGATAATGTAGCCAGGAAAAGATTCGATTGCTCAACCTGAGAAACGACCGCATCAAGAGCTTTCCCATCCTTTAATACATGATCCAAAGGGGATTTGGCTTCTATCCCGAATGCCTGATACTGACTAGGCTGCATAAGATCTGCTTCCACGAGAAGAACAGGCTTATTGCTGTGCTGAGAGGAAAGCAGAGCAAATTCTCGAACAAGGGTGGACGTGCCTTCTCCCTTTCTTGACCCGATGAACTGAATGACGTTTTTGTCAGGGCTTGGAAGAAGTGCGGCAATATTTTGCGCCATGACCATCAATTCGGATTCATTATAAAGCCTTGGAAAAGACGATGTATTTCTAACTTGTAATAAAGAAGGGGACGGGATCGATACAGAAGGAACTTCTATTGGCTCCTTTTTCGACCCATTCCCGGAAGCCAACTTTTCTCCATAGGCAATCTGCAAAGCATCGTAAATTTTACTCATAATGTTGTCTTATTCTTTCACGTACTCAGGCAATACAATCTTTTGACCTGGAAGAATGATATTGGGATCGCTGATTTGTGGGTTATGCCGACGGAGCCATTCCACATATTGCCGGCTTGATGAACCATATGCTTCATTGGCAATTTGACTCAAATTTTCCCCATCTTTGACCGCCCTTGTAACTGGTGAACCTGGGCTTGGCTTTGAAGCCACTTCCGTGTGATCCCTGATTTTACCATCAGACTTGGGTGATTCTATTACCTTTTCGACGGGTTTTTTCGTCAAACCACCCTCCCCCCCTCTATCTGAATGAGGAATAGGTCTTTCACTTTCTGAGCCAGATGAGGCCATAGGCACCGCCTGCTCTCCAAGTTGACCTGTGCCCTCCTGAGGCATTTTTTCAGAGGGGATCGGCTTCACGTTCTGGCTGTCCCGTTCACTCAGGCTTACCTGGGATACTCCAGCGTTTTCAGGAAGGAAGATCGGGCTTAACAAAAAAGCACCAATTGCCAAGAGTATAACCACGGCAACACCGACCGCCCACTTCATAAGATAAGAGGAACGAGAGCCATTCATATCAGCAAGGATTTCTCGTACCTCGCCAATAGAGACGGGTTTTTGCTGTCTGCCATATCCAGTAATCAGCGCGTTATCACAAAGAATATTAATTCTCCGTGGAATGCCCTGAGCCTCGCGGACAATCAGTTTCATAGCTCCTTGCGTAAATAAAGGAGTCCCGGTGGATGAAGATAGCGCAACCCGATGCTCAATATAGGCTTGACTTTCTTTCGGTTGTAGCGGCTGTATCGTTGCACGAAGGGCAATGCGCTG
>JACDDF010000573.1 GCA_013817135.1 Nitrospirales bacterium | reverse complement strand
CCGTTAAGCATGTGAGTAAATTTCATTTGACACCTCCGTATTAAGTTATAAGATCAATTTGAAAATATATGGTCTCCTGCGGACCGACGTGCCTTGGTAAATTTAATTTCCACTGAACCTTCTTTTCCTTCCTTCCTCTCGAACGTTCGACCTCCTTTCCATAATTTGACACTCCTATAAGGATGTGAAGGCTCATAGTACTCTTCACTAATACTCATCCACATTGGATTTTAATGACTCGATAAGGTCAGAGATGTCTAATGAGCCAAAGTCCAAATTCCGCCGACTCAAGCGCCCCCCTAGACATGCCATCGCTTGAGTCCCGCCAAACAAGGTAGGATAGATTAAGAGAATACTGAATAATGCCTGCACAAACACGATTACACCATTTGCTATCCGCGCTGGCGATTTATTTGTCTGTCTTCATTGTATTCGGTGTAAGCCAGGCCGACACGCAAAAGCCCATCGTGTTTGTGGCCCCCATTGAGGGGGTCATCGATCTGGGACTCGCGCCATTTGTGCAACGGGTATTAGACGAAGCCACCGCCGCCGGAGCCAAAGCCGTCATATTAGAGATTAATACCTTTGGCGGTCGGGTCGACGCTGCCGTGCTGATTCGGGATGCTCTCCTGGAATCCAAAATTCCCACTGTCGCGTTCATTAACAAACGAGCCATCTCCGCCGGCGCGCTCATTAGCCTGGCCTCCGGAAAAATCGTGATGGCCGAGGGCAGCACGATCGGTGCCGCAACGCCAGTGCAGATCGGTCTTCCCGGCACCCCGGCCCAACCGGTCGAAGAAAAGACGGTGTCCTACATGCGGAAGGAATTTCGGGCTACCGCTGAACAACGAAATCGCCCCCCGCTCATCGCCGAAGCAATGGTTGATGCGGATGTTGAAATTCCCGACCTTATTGAAGAAGGTAAATTACTGACTCTCACCACTAAAGAAGCGTTACAGGTCCACATAGCGGACTTTCAAGCCAATTCGCTGGAGGCTGTGCTACAGTCACTGGACCTCGCTGATGCCGAGATTTTATACGTATCGGAAACGGGGGCGGAGTCACTGGTGCGGTTCCTCACCCATCCCGTGGTCAGCTCGTTGTTGATGACGGTCGGCATTCTCGGAATTATGTTGGAAATGCGGGTACCCGGATTCGGGGTACCTGGCGCCCTTGGGCTTATGTGCCTTGCCCTGTTTTTTTGGGGGCATGCGCTTGTTCAATTAGCAGGATTGGAAGAATTCCTACTAGTCGGACTTGGGCTGATTTTTGTTGGGCTGGAAATTTTTGTCATTCCCGGATTTGGAATGGCAGGGATTCTAGGAATTTTGGCACTTATGGGAGGACTTGGACTGAGCCTTATCGGGACCGGAGCCTCCTGGGATTCCATGCTGTCCGCGCTCGGTCAAGTGGCCCTCTCAATCCTGGTGGCCATCATCGCCACCCTCATTTTGGTCCGTTATTTTCCACGCCTTCCATTCGGAAAACGCCTGATCCTGGAAACCAACCTTCAGGCTCAAGATGGCTACGAATCGAGCCCGGCAGAAGATCATCGTTGGTTGGGAAAACAGGGATTAGCAGTTTCAGATCTGCACCCTTCCGGTATTGCCCGCTTTGATGGAGAACGAGTGGATGTGGTATCCGATGGAACATTTATTGATGCCGGTCAACCTCTGAAAGTCGTACGAATCGATGGGAATCGGGTGGTTGTTCGACTGGCACCACCCCCATCAGAAAAGGACAAGGTCTAATCGAACGAGAACCCTTGGCATCCATTCAGTTTCCTTGGACTCGGTGTTATTGCCCTGCGTTCTCGTGACTTAGCCTCTCGTATCAGGCCGGGCCCCTTTCAAGTTCATTCACGTCTTCTTGTTCAGTCTATCTTTCCATTCCCAAGAAAAAGCGTCACGATTCTCCTTTTCCAGCTCCCTGCTGAAATACTTCCCGGAATATGATGTCTGCAGCAACGGCATGGCCCTTTTTGTTCCAATGATCATCGTCTCTGAGATATAAGAGCTCCTTATCTCCATAGGCCGTGAGAAATGGGAGCAGATTGAGAGTCCTGAAACCCTTTTGCTCAGACAACGTTGCAACGTAATCGATAAAATGAGGCTTGTCGGAAATTGATGGGAAATTTTCATACGACGGTCCATGAAGTCTTACAGCGGTCGGAGCAATAACCACAATAACCTTGAAAGAAAATTCTTGTGCCAGCTGTGCCATTTCCTCAAAAACTTGATCCAAACGTGGTCTATTGGGGTGATTTAAAACATAAGAGAATGGTTTCCCTGCCCTTTCTATGTATTGGGGAACAAACAAGCGGGGTCCAAGAACAGTAGACTGGTAGAGAGGAAACCACGATCTTATACCGTCAATGAGGTTTGGGTTGGAACGATTTTCTTGCAAGCGTGGAAGCCGAAAAACAATGCCTTCATCTCGTATTTTCGTGATCATCGCTTGCTCTTTGATGAGGAAGGGAATTTCGTGCAAACTTTGAAGGACGGTTCCCTCCATCAAT
>JACDDF010000040.1 GCA_013817135.1 Nitrospirales bacterium | reverse complement strand
CTCCTGAGTTGTTGCTGGGGCGGTGACCAAGGTGAGGGGCTAGAGGACTATTCCTGAATGGCCTTCCTTCGTTGCTGGAGATATGCATTCCGGACGGCTCCATACAAATCGAGCGTGCCTTCCTCAACGCCTTGAAATTTTTCAAGTGTGATTGCCCGGAGATTCACGGTTTCACCGGCGACCATTCCAAGCCGTGCAAAGGTGACGGTCCAATCGTGTTGGACCAACCTGGGAGCGTCAGCGATTTCAATAAAGGGAAGGACCAGCCAATTAAAAGGGTCAAGGAAGGAATCGCCGATAACTCCAATCCCATCTCGTAATGTGAAGGGTCCCAGGAATGGAATCATGAGGAAGGGACCAGGCCCCACGCCATAGGATCCCAAGGTCTGCCCCATGTCCTCTTGGGGAGTTTCTAACTCAAACATGATTTTCGCAGGATCAAACAACCCTCCCACCCCAAGGGTAGAATTGATGAGGAACCGGCTCAGCTCAATGCCGGCTCCCTGAAACTTCGCCTGGAAAAGGTTGTTGAAAAGTCTCGGCACAAATCGAATATTTTGAAACACGTTGGAGAAGCTTTGCTGAACGTCGGGAGGGATAAAGAAATTATAAACCTTGGCAGCCGGCTTCACCACATATTTGTCCAGCCGGTAATTAAATTCAAAGACGGCGGAATTGACAGGTTCCAAGGGGTCATAGTCCTTGACCTGGGCATGATCGGATTCATCAAATGGATCAAAAAATTCAGTTTCTTTTTCTTCGCTCTCCGAGTCGAGTCCGTCCTCAAATTCAGCCGTTTGAATGGCCGGCTCTGATTCCATGCCACCCTGGGTCTTGGTGGATTTGGCATTTCCCGCACATCCACCAAGTCCTACGGTGAGGCATAGTATCACCCAGATGGACAATCGCATCGTTTCTCCTCTCATGCCAAAGGCTTCTCCTTTAAGAATGTAGGTGTAGCCAGTCCACTTCATCCAGTGGTTAGAACTCTAAAGTGAACCAGTAATGCAGAATAACTTCAATTATTTCAGAGATAAACCGGGCGAACTGTAACAAAATCCCGTACCCAAGCCAAGAATCTCTTTCCTCGTCCCCACTTCTCGGAAGACCTGTGACTTGTGACAGGATCCAGGCCTTTCTCGTTTGTTTTGGTAAAGGCATGGAAAAGACTGCTGAAAGTTTTGTCAGCTTTCTTGACAAAACATTACAGGAAAAATCTTGAAAAACCTTAGATACTGGCCATTCTTTGTCATGATGGTCCTCAGAGGTCGTAAACCGCCTCGACGTTTTCAATGCGGCTTTTCTCCTTAGAGGGAAGATCATCCTCAGTATTGGAGAGGAGTTAGCATTAACGATAATGAATGTGCTTCATGTGAGAAAACTTTTTAAGTGGCACTCCCTTTGCTGATTAGTAGCAAGTGACCAATGAGGTTCACGGGGCATCAATGCCTCCTAACCAGAAGGTCAGATGACCTGAGAACGTTCAATAGAAGGGAGACGAGCTATGAGCCCATCGGTATCGGAACAGAAGCCTTCCTGGAATGGTTCTATTAAACGGGTGAAAAAGCAGGACCGTCATCCTGTCTTGTCCGGCGGTGGCTCCCCTGAAGTGGACAGGTCGTCAGGAATGAGTGACAAGCAACTTCCTCTCTACCTAAGGGAAATAGGGCAAGTGTCATTACTAGACCGTGATGGTGAAGTTCGTCTGTGTAAGAAAATTGAGGAAGCCCGGCGAAGTATGCTGGAGATTCTATACTCCCTACCTATGACGTTGGACTATCTTCAAGGACAACGCCTGCGGTTGATGAATGGCGAAATCGTGGCCAAACATATTGTTCAAAAGGAGAAAGAGGAGTATGTAGAGGCCGAAGGGGAGGAAGAACCTGACATTCCAGACATCCAAGCTGAGCAGCAAGAAAATGAAGAATTTCGTCAACGGGTGATTCAGCAACTGAGTCACCTTTGTGCCTGCGTTGAATTCATGATGACGAAGGACAATGACCCCACAGTCAAGCATGTCGCTTCGACCTCTGTGCAAGCAAGAAAAAAATTGTGGCAAAGTCTTGAAGAAGTGAATTGGCATCCTGCGTTTACGAAACAGGTGGAAAGCCGCATACGCGCAACGGAACGCCAACTTACGGAGGTGTTGAAACGATTAGGAATATCCTCTCAAGATATTTTTAATAGTGGTGAGCGAACACAGGGTATGAGCCGGGAATCTCTCTCCGCCAGAAACACTGCCGTTGAGGCAACCTCAAGTTCCCATCGCTTGGCCCTGGAAGCGGGGGAACACCTCGTATATTTGGAGCAAGAAGTTTTGCGCATGTGCTTTTCCGAGTTTCTCGCACGGGTTCGGCAATTGGACCAAGCCAAGATCCGTCTGCATTTCGCCAAGGAGGCGATGTTAGAGGCAAACTTACGCTTGGTTGTTAGTGTTGCCAAACGATATGTGAATAGAGGCCTCGATTTGCTGGACCTCATACAGGAAGGCAATATCGGCTTGATGCGTGCGGTGGATCGTTTTGAGTATCAACGAGGCTATAAGTTCAGCACCTATGCGACCTGGTGGATTCGACAGGCGGTAACCCGGGCATTGGCCGATCAATCAAGGACCGTGCGGATTCCGGTGCACGTGTGTGATGTGCTGACTCGAGTGCGACGAACGCTGGAACGTTTAGCGGTGCAATTGGGGCGTGAACCGAAATTAGAGGAGCTCAGCAGCGCGGTGGATATTCCTCTGGATAAACTGTCCACGATGTTGGAAGCGACAAAAGGGACTCTGTCGCTGGAGACTCCCATGGGCGATGAAGACGGGTCGCCTCTCTCGGATCTCTTACAAGATCATGCAGCCGTTTCTCCATGTTATTCGGCTGAACGGGTGGATCTCCAGGAAAAAGTGACTTGCTTATTAAGGACTTTAACCCCTCGGGAGGCACATATTATTCGGCGACGCTTTGGAATTGGAGAGCTTGAGGATGCCACTCTTGAAGAGATCGGCCTTGAATTCTCTGTGACCCGAGAGCGGATTCGACAAATTGAGGAACGGGCGTTGGCCAAATTGCGTGAACCCCAACGAAATGTGGTCTTGCGTAATTTTTTTCAACCATCCGGTCCAGCCCTAAGATAGCCTGATACTTTTAGTGAACGTGCTATCTGGAACCAAAAAGGTGACTGATTTCAGAATGGAACAATCTAGGAAAGGCCATTAAGGAAAAAGCGGATCATCGGGTGGTGGGGAAGATTCAGTCGTTGAAGATTCGTGGTGACCAAGACTACTTTTGAAATTAGCACCCGCTGTCTGGGCATTGAGGAAGGTCGTTCCATTGAGATTGGCCTGTTGGAAATCGCTCTCATACAGGTCTGTGTCTTGAAAATCGGCCCAAGCGCAGTCCGAGCAAGAAAAGTTTCCCTCCCGAATTTGAGCACGAACGAATGTGGCGCCGCGAAGCGTCGCATGCTGGAAATCGGTTCCTTGAAGGTTCGCATGTTGGAAATCCGCCCATATAAGATCAGCTTGTGAAAAATTCGCCCAGGCTAACTGGGCACCTCTGAAACGGACACTTCGCAGATTCGCGCCTTGAAAATTTGCGCCACGCAGGTTCGCCCCCTCAAAATTTGCTCCAGGGAGGTAGGCTTCTTGGAAATTGGCATTCCGAAGATCCTGGTGGCGGAAGTCGGCCTCGCGAAGGTCAATCTGAAAAAAATCTTGAGAACTTGGTGGAGCAGTGTGGGTAGACTGTTCGTCTTCAGATTGTCTTTTTTTTCTGATTCCAGCCTGCTGGGAGCGTCTCCAATTCTGATGGGTGTGGAGAAGAAGGGCCCGGTCCTCTTCAACCTCGTTGAGAGGAGGCTGCAAGGGACGGTCTTCAATTGCTGCCATAAAGAAATGCCTTGAAAAGACAATAGAAAATAAAAAATGAATTGCCAGGGACCAATGGACTACAGGTCACGATGAAACCTTAGCGAAAATGACGACAAGCGTCCAGTCTAAACCGAGGGTCTGGAGTGATCAAGGAAACTTAATTATGGTATACAAATACTACTGCGCTTTGGGCATGAAAAACGATCGAAGGATGTTCCCAAATGTTTCAATGGAGGACATCGCAAGAATTAGGCATGCGGGAATGCGATATGGAATTGATCTTTATTGTTCTATGGACGGTGGCGGTGCTAGTGGGCTATCAGCTGTGGGTGCTGTGGAAAACACATGGGTCGTTTCCGCAGATTCTGAAGAAATTTCCTGATCGTATTCGATCTGGCTTAGGAGTGGTAGGCGTTAGAGAGCTGGAGAGCATTCAAGGAAATTTTTATTGTCTGGAGCAGCAGGTCCCTGTTAGGAGGGTTCCAGGGAGCACGGCCGAAAAATTCGCGCAACATTTTCAAGAATGTTTTCAAAAAGTGAAGTTCTCTGTTTATTGCCTTGAGCCCTTTGATGGCTCACTCCCTGCTATGGACGGACCCGTCCCCCGACCCCGGTAGATCATATGGAAATGCCTTCGTTTTACACTCAGCGATTCCATTTGGTTCCAGGCAGGAGTGGTGTCGAACGAAGATGTAGAGGATGATCAAGTCCAAGCCATGGTGCAGGGGTCATTTTGTCGGAGGTGTTTGAAGCGATTGGTGGGGAGGGTTCGCGTTCAAATTTCAGGCGTTCCAGCGCAATGCCACAACTGTGGACTATCCTGGAGCATAAATGAACTCGACTATCCAGAAATGCCCCTTGGGGAGCTTAAGCGCATGGTGTATGGCATGCTTGATCGAAAAGTGAGAATGAGTCGAAAGATTCAATGCTAAGTCTTCATGATAGGGGTAAAGGATTCCAGATGGGGTTTTGTGATTTTTGCTGCCAGACAGAACTTGTGTGGGTGTAGTTGGGATGCTATAAACGACCACTATGCCCCTTTGCCCTTCCTGTTCACAGGAGAATCCCGATACCGCAAACTTTTGTTTGCAGTGTGGACAAGCGCTTGGTTCCCCTTCTTCAGAGACTGCCCCAGAGGTCAATTCTGAGGGACCCGTGGCCAGGACACCTCCCACTCAATCCCAATTGTGGGAAACGTTTATCGGTCCAAGTAAATCCATTCAATTTTCCGTCAAGACCGGGTGGGTGTGGCGCTCCGCTTTTTTGTACTACAAAAAAAAATTTGAAAATATTGAAACCCCTCAAGGTCCACGATTTGCACTCAGTTGGAACTGGCCCGCCGCGCTGTTTGATTCGTTTCTTTGGTTTTTATATCGAAAGATGTATCTGTTTGCATTGCTATACGCTGTGGCCCCGGCTCTGGCCATTTTTATGACTGGGGATGTGATGGTGGGAATTGTGTCAAGAATATTGGCAGGAGCCAGCGCGAATTACTTGTACTATTGGCATGTGAAAGACAAGATACAGAGAATTATGGCGATGCCCAGTCTTGATGATACTGGTCGTGCTCACCTGATTCAGGAGGAGGGTGGAGTGCAACCTTATGTCCTCTGGTTGGGGGTGGTGCTGCATATGATGATGCTTGGTTTATTGGCGGCGACAATTGTTCAAGGGCCTCCGGTGGAGGATCCTCTTGGTGGAACGGAAGGACGTCCTGTTCAAAAATTCTTTTAAGAGAGAGAATCGGGGTTCTTGATTGTTGGATGGCCCTGGGATTGATTTGAGGCGGTCTGCCAATTGAACCAGGCTCGAAACCAATCATAATCAGATTGGTAGGCGGTAGATTTGGCGTCCCCCTGTTTGCCTTTTTCCGTCAAGAGGGTGTAGGTCCTTGGCCAATTTTTTGTCCACCAGGATTTGAGGGCTTCAGGTGAGGAGGGCTGATCGTCTGACTGAAAAATATCTGCGGCATCAACAATCTGGGCGATGAGCTTCCAAGCTCGATCTTTTCCCAAACCCAAATTTCGAAAATGTTCCCGTAATAAAAAGACTACCCATAATTCCGCACTGTGTTTCTTGTTGTGTTTAAATGGTTGTGTTTGACGAAGGGGAATCGGGTCAAAATTTTTGATGATTGAGGTATAATCTGGGCCTCCATACTCTCCCACCACTTCTGCAATACCCTCTAACATGTTGGCCAATTCGACTTCAACTTCCGATCGAGGGGAGTCAGCGGGCATAGCTAGCGGACTCGGTGTCGTGAGCATATCAATGACGGGCTTGAGTTCTCTGAGGCGACCGACTGCAGCCTTGAGGATACGTTCCGACTCCAACCAATAGTCGGAATCGTTTTTGGCAGTTCGTTCTTGTCCTGCGGGGGGAAGGACCGCGGGAATCCAATGCCGAATGAGTGTAAATAGGATATAGTCCAGATCACCGCCTTCCTGAGCTGCCCGATCCAAAGCGTTTTGCGGCCCAAGGCCTTGGCGGAAAAACTGTTCTGTTCGATCTGCGACGCCATGTCGGCCAGCCAATGCGGTCCACCAGCGTGCGAATTGTTCCCATTTATGTTCGTCAGAGGCCATATCGTATCGAAAGAAGGTAAAAAAATTCTGGTCATGGTACGATTCGGTGCGAAGCAATGCAAGCAAGAGTAGGTCGCATAACAATGCTGAAGAGGCAATCACGAAAGGGAACGAGGGAGGATAACTAGATGGCTCAGTTAGTGTTAATTCGTCATGGCGAATCTCAGTGGAATCTGGAAAACCGTTTTACGGGGTGGGTCGATGTCCCATTAACTCCTAAAGGGGAGCAAGAAGCCCGCGATGCGGGTAAGAAACTTAAGGCCTTTCGATTTGATTGTGCATTTACCTCGGTATTGGTGCGCGCTAAGGAAACCCTACGATTGGTTCTGGAAGAAATTGGACAGACGACGATTCCCATCGAGGAAAACAAAGCGCTGAATGAGCGGATGTATGGAGAGTTGCAGGGGCTCAATAAAACAGAAACGGCACAAAAATATGGCGACCAGCAGGTGAAAATTTGGCGGCGGAGTTTTGATGTGCCTCCCCCTGGGGGTGAAAGCCTGAAGGATACTGCCGAACGAGTCCTTCCCTATTATGAAAGTCGAATCCGGCCGGCTCTATTGGCAGATAAAACGGTCTTAGTCGTGGCCCATGGCAATAGTTTGCGGTCATTGGTTATGCAATTAGAGCAATTATCAAAAGAAGCCGTGCTTGAATTGAATATTCCGACGGGTGCACCATTATGGTATGGATTGGACACATCAGGGAAGGTAACTGGTCATCGATATTTGTAAGTGAGCCAGAGCGCCTTGACAACATCTCTAAAACGCCATTTCAAGTCATTATTTGGCGGAGAAAGTTGCTTGATACCTGTTTGGTTAAATCATGGTAGTCATTTTCCTTTTCTTTGTTGCCGGGTTGTGGATGGCTGATGGTGTGGCCTTGTTGATTGCGCCGGAACGCATGATTGCCACACTGCGACAGTCGGTGACTGTGGCACCAGGGTTTATAAAATTGGGTGGCGTTGCAGCCTTATTGGGCCTTCTTCTATTATTCGGAACCAGAGGAGTTCCCTACCAGCCTCTTTGGGTCGTCGTGGGCCTGAGTATGGTCGCGAAGGGCATTTTCCTGTATGCCGGACCTGACCGTTGGCGGTTACGGATCGTCAAATGGTGTTTAGAGCGGGAGCTGATCGATTATCGCATTTGGGGACTGGGATTATGTGCCCTTTCTGTTTTGCTCTTAGATGCGTTGGGCTGGGGGAAAGGTCCGTAGGTTGTTGAAATGGTGAGGACAATCTGATGAGGCTATGCCAAAAGCATCATGATTTTGAGGGTCTATGACAGATAGTGATCGGGAGAAGCTGTGCGATACCTGGCAGGTTCATCAATCTATGGATTGGCCGGACGGGTTGGGGAGTCATGAAGGGCAACTCATGACGTTGGATACAGTCATTGGAGGATGTTTGATCTATTACGTTGATGAACATCATCTTGATGAACCACGGATTGAAATCTTACGTGATTGTCTTGCTGAGCTGGAATCTATCGTCCCCGATTTAACTGAAGCCACGAGTGAATATTTCAGACGCTTGCAATTTCTTGGCGTGACCCTTCTTCAAGATTTTTCCTAAATCCATTTTTACCTTTCCTTTCGCTCTTTCCGGTCATTTTCCGTTGCACACTGAATGAGCCTTTTTTATAGACAATTGAGGCTTTCTGACTTTCATGGAAATGGTTTTTTGACTGGTTTGACGCTGGAAAAAATGCTGTGGTACCGTGGTTGCTGGTTTCTACCTATTGCCTGTCACAGTAAGGTACCGACAATGAGTCAACAAAATGACCTGAAAACGATTCTGAATAAACTTCATTATTCCGACGATGCCAAGGTGGTGGAGCAGATTTCGGCCCAGACCAAACTGGTCATGGCACGGATGAAGGGTATTCGCCGCAAGGTGGTGGTGATGAGCGGCAAAGGCGGGGTGGGGAAAAGTATGACCACCGTGAATCTGGCGTTGGCCTTCGCGCGAATGGGCCAACGGGTGGGATTACTGGATGTGGATATTAATGGGCCTTGTGTTCCTCAAATGCTGGGGATGCGCGGGAAGGGCTTATTGGATACCCCGGAAGGGGCGGTGCCGCCGACCGGTCCTTTAAATATTAAAGTGGCGTCGATGGATTTTCTCTTACAAGAAAACGCCCCGGTGCGGTGGAAAGGTCCCATGGACCTAAGCCCGGTTTGGTTAGGTATGACCGAAATGAATGTGATTCGGGAGTTTCTCTCCGACATGGTTTGGGGGGAATTGGACTATTTGTTGGCCGACCTGCCCCCAGGGGCGGCAGCCGATAAGCCACCCCTCTTGGCTGGACTCATTCCTGATTTAGCGGGGGCGGTGGTGGTGACGACGCCTTCCGAGGTGGCCTCGAATGTCGTCCAAAAATCCATTGCCTATGCCCAGGAACTGGGTATTGAGATTTTGGGGGTGGTCGAGAATATGAGTCAGTACCGCTGTCCCTCCTGCGGGGAAGAAAGCCCCTTGTTCGAGGGGGATACCGATTCCATGTGTGAGGCATTGGGTTTGCCGCTCTTAGGACGCATTCCCTTTGATCGAAATTTTGCCCGCACCTTTGATAAGGGGGAACCGGTCCTGGATGGAGACAATCCCACCGCGGCGAAATATCAGGACATTGCCAAAAAGGTTCATACATTGTTGGATTATCAACATGTTTTAGACGGGAAAGTGTAACGTCTCGAAGCGATCGTTGGCCTACGCCGACGTTCAGAAGGGAAACGATATGAAGTTTGTTTGTCTCAAATGTGAAACCTATATGACTTTTGAAAAAGTCGAAAAACCTGCTGAAGGCTCACTGGGGGTATTTTTTGAATGCCCTTCCTGCCAATCGCGGTTTTCGATGGTGACCAATCCCGGCGAGACCCAGATGGTCTCCTCCTTAGGCGTCCAGTTGGGTGGGAGAACGGAAGCACCCAAACCGTTAGAAATGACTCGTGGAGGGTTAGAGGATAATGTTTCGGCTGGCATGGGGCAGATGGCCGCCTATTTGAATGAAAAAATTCAGGGTGGTCAACCGGCTGCGGCTCCTGCGGCTCCAGCCGTTTCGGCAGAGCCGGCCAGTGCCACTGCTCCAGGCACCTCTTCGGAAGGGGGCGGATGTCCCTTTTCGGCCATGGTTGCTCAAATGGGTCTGGGCTCGACGAGTGCCACAGGAACCCCAGCCCCTCCGGCCGAGGAGCAATTGGTCTGGACCCCGGATGCCCAGGAGAAACTGGCCAAACTGCCATCATTTGTGCAGCCGATGGTGAAGAGTAGCGTCGAAACCTTTGCCCGGAAGAGCGGTTTTACCACCGTGACGCTTCAGGTGATGGACGATTCCAAGAACGCCTCAACGGAGGGGATAAAGTGGACACCGGAGGCGCAACAGCGGTTGGATAATATTCCCGACTTTATACGCCCCATGGCGCGCCGGGAAATTGAGCGCCTGGTTAAGGAGCGTGGTCAATCGGAAATTACGGCCGAGGTGATGGAAGAGGCCAAAGAAAAGTTTATGAAATTTATGTAATCTCGATAGATATCTTCAGGTCTTTCTAAAGGCGGCTCTCAAATGGAGCCGCCTTTTTTTTTCTTGAAAATAGTTCGGCCTTCACTGAAGCCGGACTATACCCGTCCAAACCTCTTCAGGCTGGGCATCGCCATTCCATCGGCAGCCAATGGGGGTTGGAGGTTTTGAAGTATTTGAGGAGTTTGGGTACAGTGCCCCTGATAGC
>JACDDF010000572.1 GCA_013817135.1 Nitrospirales bacterium | reverse complement strand
TTACTCAATCCATCTTACACAAAATGGAGAAAAGCATCATTACAGAACCACTCGGAAATTTTTCCCTAAAAGGAATTCACAGCGCTGTCCCTGTTTATAACTTGATTGGAGTACGAGCTGACTCGGAGAATCTGTCTCACTGATCTTTAGAGACAGATTTCCACTGAAAATTAATTAGAAATGAAATACCTCGACAAAACAAAGCTTACCATTGATCCATTTCATACCCTCACGAACCGTAATGTGTAAGTTCCCGTAAATCCGAAACAGGCTCATGGGAAATTTCTTTTGACAGATGACAGAATAGTCACCCCTAGCGAGGATCATATTGTGATAACAAATTAGCATGGAATCACTGTAGGGCTTTAAGCTGTTGATTTTATGAATGAATGGGAAACCAGAAATAAAATCAACCACGTGGAAAATTATTTATTCCGTTTTGCCAAGGCGAGGGTCGGGGGTTCAAATCCCCTTTCCCGCTCCAATTTCAAGCGGATTTATTCCATTTCGCTTTTACCCTACCTCCATATCCTTCACTTGCCGGGCGGCTGAGGTTCCACTTTAATATTCATTCCATCCAATGGCTCCCAAATACCATCCTTCTTGGTTGGTCCTGGAATTTTAACCAAAATTTCTAGGTCCTCATTCAAATCTTTGAGGAAATCTTTCATTTGTCCGACTGTCATAAGATTGTCCCTTTCTAAAATTGAACAATTCGTAAGGCTCTGCTCTCACTCTTCTTTTTCATTTTACATGAAAGAGAAATTTCCTTATCCCAAACATACCTTGTACGCCAGTCAATCGGTCACCATAATGACCCACCAGGGAGTGGCTTCCTCTTTCATCTGTGAAAACTGCCGTGCCGTAAAACTACTTGGGGCACCCTCAAGCACCGTCCCCCGCCGAATTTCCACATACCGGAACCTGGAAGACCTCTGAGTATCCTCTTTCTTCGCAACTTCAAAAGGCATCGGATCTCGCAGGTCGGCCAAGGTGGAAAGATCTTTTCTCTCTCCGACAGCCATAGCGGACAATTCCTTAAACGCCTTGCCGAAAATGTCAGGGAGGCGGGCTTTCGTAAAAATCTCATTTATTGGACGGAATTGGTCATCTGCCAATAATTGACTGAGCACTTCCCAAAAAACCTCATCGTCTATGGCCGAAAGAATACCCACACAACTTCGTTGGGCCATAAATTTCAACAATGCCAAAGGGCCCAAAATGTCAAACTTCCAATCCGGGAAGGTTAATGTGTGTCCGCGGTGAGACACCTCTAAAATGGGCTCCCCTTCGTATCGATTCTTACGATAATTCCCCCGGGTGGACTGAAGATGCCTATGAATAATTTCAGGAGCCAACCGGCTGGGTTCGTAGGCAAAGGTAGGATTTGCCGGAGCATGGCAGGTACTGACGGAGTAACGGGACAACTGCCCTTTGCTCTTCGAAAATGTTTCTAGATCCATGCCGCCCCAAAATTTAAATCGTAATTCTTCTGACGAGAAGCTCTGTAAATAACGCTCACGCTGCAGATTTTTGTGATAGACGCCGCCCACTCCTGACCCCGGTATCAACCGATCAAAGGCATGCAAGGTCAGCGGAGTTCGTTGGGTCCGTAAATATGGAATATAGTGATCCACCAATTCCTGTTCAAAAGACAAATCTCCAGCTCCGATATCTAGCAGGGAGGGTGTTGGCGTCTGTCGTAACAGGTCATAGGGGTTAGACGCATCACGAAGAATTTCCTCCCATCGCATCCCGGAATACACTTCCGGACTTTCCCTTCCTTCGTTCACGTTCAAGATTCCCCATACCATGAGCGCGCGAACCGCCTTGGAAGGGGGAAAGCCGGTGAGTTCCTTGAGGACCTGATTTCCCTCCTTGCGTCCGGTAGGGTTGAAGAGTTGTTGCAGGGCATCAACTAATCGTTCTTGAATTATGGGATCGAGAGAGGCCTCTTGAATACGTTGAATGAGGGCGGGAAGCGTGGCTTGAAGGGTTTCAGGAACCATGAGTTTCCTACTCGCCTCCCAATGGTGGGGAGAGGATTCCCGACTGATTTTGATTCTCTCCCGAAATGCCGTCAATCCGAGTCTCTGATCATCCATGACGTGTCATCCCTTATTTGGAACGTTGAAAAAGGCTGCCAGCGGCGTTCTAGCCCCTTGGCCGTGCTCACGTTCTCCTCCGTATGCTCCGCCCGCTCAAGTAACTGCGGCCTTCGCTTCGCGAAACCTCAGGACAGGACTGGACGAGTCTTTTGAACACTCCAAGATTCTTTTTTTTTCGATGAGTTTCGTTCACTCACGTGTTAATGAAAAGGCCAAATATTCGAAATATTCACCGCTCCCTTCTGACAGACCCTCATTCCAATTGTTCAACGCACCTTAGCCGCTCTGAATATTCTGAAACAACCGTGTTACTTTTGAAATATTGCCCACAGGGGAGAACTATGCTACACCTTATTTCGTCATGGTCACGCATTATTTTCCACGTGCGAAACAACACCTCCTCTCCCTAATCC
>JACDDF010000039.1 GCA_013817135.1 Nitrospirales bacterium | reverse complement strand
ACCTTATTGTGGGTTTCGTGGACGACGTGACCTTCCGGGACTGCTCGTCCTGAGTCTGGTCATGGGACCATCGACCTTGGCCCTTGCCCAGGTCACCAAGGATCCGGCGATCAGTTTACAGGTGTCAGGATTGGACGGGACCGAACCGTGGACCTTCGGGCTTCGCATCCTCTTTCTCCTGACGGCCTTAACGCTTGCGCCGGCCCTGTTGATGCTGGTGACGGCATTTACACGCGTGGTGATTGTGCTGGGTCTTCTTCGGCAGGCGTTGGGGACCATGCATGCGCCACCGAATCAGGTGATGATTGGATTAGCTATGTTTTTGACTCTGTTTATTATGATGCCGGTGTGGGAGGAAATTCGGGTTGAGGCACTTAATCCGCTATTGGAACAAAAGGTGACTCAGGAAGTGGCGCTTGAACGGGCCAAGATCCCGCTAAGAATGTTTATGCTGAAACAAGTCCGCGAAAAGGATTTAACCTTGTTTGTGGAGATGGCGAAAGTTCCTCACCCTCAGACGCCCGATGATGTGCCGCTCCATGTCCTGGTGCCGGCGTTTGTCACGAGTGAATTGCGGACGGCATTTCAAATCGGCTTTCTGATCTATGTGCCTTTTCTCGTGATCGATATGATTGTCGCCAGCATTTTAATGTCCATGGGTATGATGATGTTGCCGCCGATCATGATCTCGTTGCCGTTTAAGTTGGTGTTGTTTGTGTTGGCTGATGGATGGTTTCTGATCGTGGGAGCACTGATGAATAGTTTTCAATAGGAAAGGCCGTAAGACGTGAAGCGTCAGGCGTAAGGAGTAAGGGGTTAGGCGTGAGGAGTCAGGAGTGTAAAGAATGCGAGGGCAAAGAGAACTTTCCTTCTTTTGGCTCCTGACTCCTTGCCCTTCACTCCTCACTGTGTACTTTTCACGCCTCACTTGTACTATTTTCATGGCAAGCTTGAAAGGGTTGAGAAGATGACAACCGAAAGTGTCTTGAGCATCGGTCAGGAGGCGATTCAAACAATACTGCTTGTGGCGGGTCCCATGTTGGGTCTCAGCTTAGTGGTAGGACTCTGTGTGAGTGCGTTCCAAGCCATGACTCAAATTAACGAAATGACCCTCACCTTTTTGCCAAAGGTTGCCACCATGTTTGTGGTGCTCTTGGTTACGTTTCCCTGGATGGTGGAAATCCTTGTGGGATTCATGACCGGGGTTTGGGCAAGGATACCGGAGTTTGCACAATGATCAGCGGAGTGTTTAAAAATCCTGTCCTGAGCCTTGCCGACGTAAGGAGTAAGGCGTGAGGGGTAAGGCGTGAGGCGTAAGGATTGAAGAATAAAGAATGTAAGGAGTGAAAATCTGTTCTTTCTTTTGTCTCCTTACGCCTGACGCCTCACCCCTTACGACTCCAAGCGTCTCTAATTGGCCTGGGGCACTCATAGGCTGATGAAATGGCAAAATTTCTGAAATATTCTTTAGCCCAATTGATGGAATCGACCTGCGATATGTGTGAGAAAGATGTCCGGTAACCGGTGTTTCAATGGGATTTTGCGATTCAGCAAGTGTGGCAATTCGTGGTCGTGCTCGTCCGCACAGCCGTCATTTTGTCGGCCTTACCGTTGCTGGGGGGGCAATCGGTTCCGAACCGCATCAAAATCGGATTGGCGGTCATTATTGCCATCCTGTTGATGCCTGTCGTGACGTTTACACTCCCTCCCAATTGGTTGGAACCCGCCAATCTTGTGATCGCGTTGGGTGCCGAATTGCTCGTCGGACTGGTCTTAGGTTTGGCGTTGCGATTACTCATGACCGCGGTGGAACTGGCAGGGAGTGTGATGGGGTTTCAAGTGGGGTTTGCTATGGCCGGAGTGTTGGATCCTGTTACTCAAGTGGAAACACCGGTGTTTGGGCAATTACTGACCATTCTGGCAACCCTTCTGTACTTTCAAGTCGATGGGCATCATTTGGTGTTGTTGGCGTTGGGCAGTAGTTTTCAGTTGATTCCACCCTTCGGCGCCCATTTGAGTGCCCCTCTGTTGAGCGATGTGACCGGAGTCATGCAACGAACCTTCGACACGGGACTGAAGCTGGCCTTTCCTGTCATGGCCGCAACATTTCTGGTGCATGCCATCATGGGGATTCTTGGCCGGCTGGTTCCTCAGATAAACGTCATGCTCACCAGCTTTCCCATTACGATTTCAGTAGGGTTGTTGGTGTTAGGGTTGGGTTTGCCCTTCATCGCCTTAGTCTTTCAAAACTGGATTGTCGGGATGGAGACGGTCTTGTGGGACTTAGTACAGGACTTAGGGCATGGCTGAGAATAAAGACGGGGCGGATAAATCAGAGCAACCGAGTCCGAAACGCTTAGCGGAGGCCCGTCGCAAAGGCCAAGTGCCGATGACGAGGGAATTGCCCTCCTTGGTTGTCTTGTTGGGCGGGGTCGGGGTGATTTCTCTTTGGGCCCCTCACGCGTTTGTCCAGTTTTTTGATCATTACCGACAGTGGTTGGCGCAAGCCGGAACCCTCCAGTTAGATGCTCAGTCCACACATGTGTTGTTGCTAAATATCGCCTACCAAGCCTTTGTTCCTCTCATTCCCTTCGGACTCTTGGTTGGTGCGTTTGCGTTTTTCGCCATTGTTTTGCAAACCGGGCCGCTTTGGATTGAAGAGGCCTTGCAACCCAAGCCGTCCAAATTGAATCCCTACAATGGGTTGAAGCGCATCTTTTCCTGGAAAGGGGTGGTCGACCTGTTGAAGTCGATGCTGAAGCTGGCAGGCGTGAGTGGGATTGCCTATTTGATTCTGTCCCATAACATGCTCGCGATTCTTCAGCTTTCCCTTCTCGAATTAACCGAGGCGGTTGGTGGTGCGTGGGGGATCCTCCAGAACATTGTGTGGTCGGTCGGAGGGGCCTTGCTCCTGTTGGCGATCATCGATTTCATCTATCAGCGGTGGCAGCATACCGAGGATCACAAGATGACCAAACAGGAAGTGAAAGACGAGTCGAAGGATGTGGAAGGTGATCCGCAGATTCGATCCCGCCGCCTCAGCTTGCAACGGGAACGTGCCAGACAGCGCATGTTGCAGGCAGTGCCCAAAGCCGATGTGGTGATTACCAACCCAACCCACGTGGCGGTGGCGCTCAGATATGAAACGGGGAAAATGGACGCTCCGGTGGTGGTGGCGAAGGGCGCAGGGTTTATGGCGGACAAGATTAAGCAGATTGCGCGTCATGCGGGAGTCCCGATTGTTGAAAACCGCAGTCTGGCTCGAGGGTTGTATAAGGCAGTGAAAATCGGTCAGGAAGTGCCCGGGGCATTGTATCAGGCGGCGGCTGAGGTGTTGGCCTATGTGTATCGCTTGAAGAATATCCATGAGGGAACGTGAAGCGTGGCGCCTAACGCGTGAGGTGAGAATCGTAAAGCGAAATAAAGGTATTCCTCCTCACGAGGCTTAGGAGAGTGATGTGCAAATAGAGTATCAACGAATGCAACAACGGTAACCGATCAAGGCACGCATGGCATTTGATTCTCAAAAATTACGAGACGAACTCACTCCCGCGCATTATGGGGATGTGCTCTTGCCGGTCGGGGTGGTGGGAATGCTTCTCCTCATGCTGTTGCCCCTTCCGTCCTTTCTTCTGGACCTCTTTTTATCCTTTAGTATTACCCTGGCTGTTTTAATTTTGCTTGTGACCATGCATGCCGGGCGTCCCGCGGAATTTTCCGTTTTCCCGTCGGTGGTGTTGCTCACCACGTTATTTCGCCTTGCGTTGAATATTGCTTCGACGCGGGCCATTCTTATGCATGGGAACGAAGGCCCCGCTGCAGCCGGGCAGGTCATTGCCGTGTTCGGGGAATTTGTGGTCGGGGGAAATTATGCGGTGGGCATTGTGGTTTTCTCCATTCTGGTGATTATCAATTTTGTGGTGATCACCAAAGGTGCTACCCGTATTGCAGAAGTTGCCGCGCGATTTACCCTGGATGCGATGCCCGGCAGGCAAATGAGTATCGATGCGGATCTCAATGCGGGGATGATTGACGAAGGCGAAGCGCGGAAGCGCCGGGAGGCCATTTCGCAGGAAGCCGATTTTTACGGATCGATGGACGGTGCCAGTAAGTTTGTTCGTGGCGATGCGATTGCCGCGCTGCTCATTATCTTTATCAACGTCATCGGCGGGTTGGGCATCGGCGTGTTGGAACATGGGATGTCCATCATGGAAGCCGCTAAACGCTTTACCCTGCTGACGGTCGGCGACGCTATCGTAGCTCAAATTCCCGCCCTGATCATGTCGACAGCCGCCGGTATCATTGTGACGCGGGTTTCGACCAAAACCAGCCTTGGACGTGATTTAACCGACCAAATATTTTTTAATCCCCATCTTGTGGCTGCCGTGGCCGGCATGTTGTTCTTTTTAGGAATTCTTCCCGGGTTGCCGCATGTCGCGTTTTTGTTGTTGGGATCGATGACAGCCGGCTTAGCGTATGTGTTGAGGAATCAAAGACAAGAAGCCGCTCGCCTCAAAAGTCTCCCCAAGAAACAAGATCCATCGACATCCTCCAGCACGGAATCGGTGGATACCGTCACCCCTCCGGATCTTATGGAGTTGCATGTCGGCTATGGACTTGTGCCGTTTGTCGATCAGGCCCAGGGAGGGGAGTTGTTAGAACGGATTCGGTCTATCCGGCGCCAAACGGCTCTTGATATGGGCTTTGTCGTGCCGGCCGTGCATATCCGGGATAACCTGCAGCTCAAACCGTATGAGTACAGTATTTTGTTGAAGGGGATTCAGGTAGCCAAGGGAGAACTGGTGCCCCGGCATTTGTTGGCCATCAATCCTGGTCATGCAAAAAAGGGCCTACAAGGGAAGCCGGGAAAGGATCCGTGTTTCGGATTGCCGGCGGTCTGGATTGCCCCCTCCGAAAAGGAGCGGGCTCAAATGGAGGGTTATACGGTCGTCGATGGGCCGGCCATTATTGCCACCCATCTGACGGAATTTATTAAATCCAATGGGCATGAATTGCTGGGTCGGCAAGAGGTCCAGAATTTGCTGGATAACCTAGCCAAGACGTATCCCAAGGTGGTGGATGACTTGATTCCGACTCAAATATCGTTAGGAGCGGTGGTGAGAATCCTTAAGAATCTCTTACGAGAACGAGTGTCGATCCGCGATCTGCGGACCATTTTGGAGACTGTTGCGGATTACACCACTCAGAGTAAGGATCCTGACACCCTGACGGAATATGCTCGGCAGAATTTATCCAGAACCATTTCGTCCCAATATGCCAATGCCGACGGATTGCTGCAGGTGATAAGTCTGGATCCGATGCTGGATCGCCGGTTGATGGAGGCGATGCGGCCCAGTGGTGGAGAACAAGGGGGGTTGCCTCCCAGTTTGTTGAATCAAGTGATTCTGTCGATCCGTCAGGCCATTGAGCGAGTTGTCAGTCAAGGGTATCAACCCGTGCTGTTATGTTCCCAGTCGATTCGATCCCAACTCTATCGCTTAGTCTCGCCGGGTGTGCATGCCCTGGCGGTGCTCTCTCCGAACGAGTTGGACCCTAAAACTCAAATTCAAGCTATTGAAGTCGTGAGGATGCCACATGAAGCTGAAACGGTTTGAAGCCCTCTCATTACAAGAAGCTCTCCAAGCGGTGAAAGCGGAACTGGGGCCTGAGGCGGTCATCGTCTCGTCCCGCCGGATTCAAAAAGGGGGAGGCCTGTTTGGCCTGCTCAGTCAATCGATCATTGAGGTGACGGCAGCGGTGGATCGTTCATCTCAGGCGGAGGTTGAGCCCGCACGTGTTGATCGATCTTTTCAGTCCCTTCTAGCCAAACGCTTTGTGCCCGATGCGCCTGCTCCTCCACCGGTGCAGGCCAAAGCCGATCACAGTTTTTCGGAAGCCCTGCAGGTCGCGAATGCGTTGGATCCGATGACTCAGCACCTTCATGAGATGCGCCAGGAAATTCAACGATTGCGGGAAGAACAACAAGATCCTGAACGGGTGTTAGGACCCTTACGACAGGAATTAGAAGGCCTGCGGATTGTGGTGGGACAAGTGTTGGGAAGTCAGATGGACAAACGGGTTGAAGGCTTACCTGGAGACCTGATGGACGTCTATCAGTCGTTGGTGTCTCAGGGAGTGAACCCTCAGACCGCGCATCATCTGGTGCGTGCGGTGGTGGAAACGCTCGGGACAGCCGGTGTGGGAAATCGCGAGGCGATGAAAAGTCTGTTGTGGGAACGAATGGAGGAGGCTGTGGCCGTCTCGGGTCCAGCGGTGTCCAAGCATTATGGCCAAAAAGTGATGATGTTGGTTGGGCCGACAGGCGTGGGAAAAACGACGACCATTGCTAAGCTGGCAGGGTTGGCCCGTCAACAGGATGAGCATCGGCGAACCGTATTAATTACGTTGGATACGTATCGCGTGGCGGCGGTGGAGCAACTCCGGGTATTTGCAAAAATTTTAAAAATACCCCTGGAGGTAGCGGTTTCTCATAAGGATTTCATGGAATGCATGGGACGACATCAGCATGCGGATTTGTTGTTGATTGATACCGCGGGGCGAAGCCCCAAGGATCAAGCCGGGTATGATGAATTATTTGCGATTACCAGGGGACAAGTCCATGTGGAAACGCATCTGGTATTAGCCGCCCCCATGGCCGAGTTGGTCCAGATGGACACCATTCGCCGCTATCAATCGGTTCCTATTCATAAGCTCATCATTACGAAACTGGATGAGGTATCGATGGGTGGCGGTCTCTATAACGTGTTGTCACAGACGGGCCTGCCGGTCTCCTATCTCTCTGCCGGACAACGTGTACCTGAAGATTTAGAGGTTGCCACCCGAACGCGCCTGGTTGAATTGGCCTGGGGTCAATCACCGGGCCAGGTCCTTCAGGAACCTGTGCCGTTGACGGGGGTAGCGCACTAATGGCCGGGTCATCATCCACACCGCTACTGGTGCCCGGCGTCTCGGTTCAACGACGACTGGATCAAGCCAGTGGATTACGCGCCGCCATGAACGTCAACCCACAGGATCCCTCACGCATTCAGGTGATTGCGGTCAGTTCAGGAAAAGGCGGGGTCGGGAAAAGTAATGTGGTCGCGAATTTAGCGGTGGCTACGGCTCGTCAGGGACGGAAGGTGTTGATCATGGATGCGGATCTGGCGTTAGGGAACGTCGATATCCTATTGGGTCTCACTCCGCAGTATACGATTGAGGACGTGCTCTCGGGGCAACGACGCTTGGAGGACGTCCTCGTGACCGGGCCCGAAGGCATTCGCCTGTTACCGGCAACGTCCGGAGGCCAGGCCTTCACTCAGCTGACGCATGAGCAGCAACTGCATTTACAATCAGCCTTTCTTCAGTTGGCATCTCCGCCGGACTTGCTGCTGATTGATTGTGCGGCAGGAATTTCGGCCAATGTGTTGTACTTTAGTTTAGTGGCTCACGAAACGCTGGTGGTGGTCTCGCCCGATCCAACGTCTTTGACTGATGCCTATGCCCTGATCAAAATTCTTTCTACCCGCTATCACTTGCGGAAATTCCGCATGCTTGTCAATAAAGTGAAACATACTCAGGAAGGCAAAGATGTGTTTCGGAAGTTGAGTTTGGTGACGGATCGGTTTCTAAATATTTCGCTTGATTATCTGGGATGTGTTCCCACAGATGACTATGTGACGATGGCCGTGGCTCAACAACGTGCGGTGTGCGATGTCTACCCGCGCGCTCCGGCGAGCCGAGCCTTTACCTCTTTGGTGAAGGTCCTCAATGATTGGAGGGGAGATTGTTCCTGGCAAGGGGGATTTCAACTTTTTGGTCCTGCTGCCTTGGGAGCCACTCGAACTGTGACGGAAGGATAACGCATGAAACGTGGCGCGGTAACAACAGTTTCAGAGAGACCGGTTTTGGAAGACACAGCCTCGTCGATTCCGACGAAACTTTCGCTCTCCTCCCAGGAACGCGAAGCGCTGGTTCAGGAGTTTTTGTCGGTCATTAAATACATGGCTATGCGAATGGCCATGCGAGCTTCGAGTGGGCTCAATGTGGATGATTTGATGAGCGCCGGAATGGTAGGGCTTCTGGATGCCCTGACGAAGTTCGATCCCTCACGAGAAATTAAATTTCGTACCTATGCCGAGTTTCGTATTCGTGGCGCGATGCTTGACGAAATCCGGGCGATGGACTGGGTGCCGAGGTCTCTTCGGGAGCGTATCGGGAAAATCCAACATGCGACCAATGAATGGACAAAACGCAAAGGTCGGCCACCGACAGAAGAAGAGTTGGCGGAATCCTTAGGTATGCAGCCGCAAGAAGTGGATGAGACCCTTTTGCAAGCCAAAGGCGCTGTGGTATTGAGTCTCGATGATTTGGGGTCCAATGATGAAGATTCCCATCCCATCTTGGATGCGCTGGCGGATCGCGATCAACCCTCGCCGTTGGAGACCCTGGTGTCCGAGGATGCACGCCATGCGTTGGTTGATGCCATTGAGCGATTGCCTGAACGCCAACGGCTTGTGTTGACCCTCTATTACTTTGAAGAGTTGACGATGAAGGAGATCGGTGTCGTGTTGCACGTCACGGAATCCCGCATTTGTCAGTTACATGCGCAAGCCATGATTCGCCTGAAGGCCCTTCTCCATACACGGCTCGGTCCGTAGTAAGGCCTGAGGATTAAGACGCAGGGCGGCTACCTCTTTTCCGTCATGCCCGACATTGTTTATCGGGCATCTATCTTCAGTTCATGACAAACACGCTAAGTGTGAGGCGTTAGGCATAATGAGTATGATGAGGTGCGGAGATTCGTTCTTTCTTCTAACTCCTGAATCCTCACTTTTCCCCTGTGACACAAGGCCCGGATATCTCTATGGGTTCAATTAAGCAGATGACGACGGAAAATGTCCTCGATGTGAAAGCGCCTATCGGCGAGCCATCCTACACCATTCTCATTGTGGATACTGAAGAAATTGTGCGGATGGTCGCCAAGAAGCGTTTGGCCAAACTGCAGTATCGAGTATTGGAGGCCCAAAATGGGGAAGAAGCTCTGGCGATGCTGGATCAGGAACCGGTGGATCTCATCCTGTCGGATTGGGTGATGCCCGGTCTTGATGGTCCCGGACTTTGTGAAGCGATTAAACAAGATGAACGCTATCGCACAATCCATTTTATTCTGATGACGGCATTGGACCACCCGACACAAATTGCCGAAGGGCTCAGCCGGGGAGCCGATGATTTCTTATCCAAAACCGCTTCCGGTCATGAAATTGTAGCCAGAGTGTGCGCGGGCCTTCGAGTCCGACAGTTGATGCTCGATGTGGAAAAGTCCAATCGGTTGTTATCACAAAAGCAGGTGGAATTACATTTCGAACTCCGTTCGGCCTCCGACTTTGTCCGGGGTCTGCTCCCCCGGACAGGGGAAGTGGTCCCTGGAGTGCGGGTGGAGTGGGAATTTTTGCCGTCCTCGCATTTAGGAGGAGATTTCTTTCAGGTTGCCCGATGGGGGAACGACCATCTCGGTCTCATGATGTTGGATATGTCGGGGCATGGGATCGGGCCCGCGTTGCGGGCCGTGGCGTTATCTCTGTTTTTCAAGGGAGAACATATGCAGCAAGTGTTTCCCTCATACGATCCAGGCGAGATCCTGACCAGTCTGAACCAACAATATCCCATGAGCGATGACGGGGAGTATTTCACCATCTGGGTTGGGGTCTGGCAATGCTCCACGCGCCTTCTTCGGTATGGGACTGCGGGACATCCCGGGTCCATTGTGGTGCAAAGAGATGGGTCTTCGGTTGTGTTGGGGGGGCGATCCTGGCCTATTGGTTTTTCGCGTGACGAGGTGTATGGAACTGATTCCATCACCGTGAATCCCGGGGACCGGATGTATCTTTTTAGCGATGGTATTTATGAAGTGATGAATCCTCAGGAAGAGATCTGGGGGAGAAAAAGGCTTCAGAAAGCACTTGAGGAGGTTGCCGGTCAGCCGTTGCAGTCCGGATTGTCCCGTATTATTGAGGAGAGCCGGACATGGAATGCCCAAGCCGGATTTGAGGATGACGTGGCGTTACTCGGAGTGGAGTTTTAGACGTGAGGGAGTAGGACGTAAGGCGCTAGGGGTAAGGCGTAAAGGGTGAAGCGTAAGGCGCAGGGAGTATCGTTCTTCTGTGTCTCCACGCCCTACGCTGTACCCC
>JACDDF010000571.1 GCA_013817135.1 Nitrospirales bacterium | reverse complement strand
ACAGTGTGGTTTTACCGGTCCCGGCTCCGGCCAGCACGACCACATTGCAATCAAACGTCGTTTCCGCCGTGAGGCGTGCATCGGCATCGGGAAGGAGTTGGAGATTACTCATGGGTGGCACGTTGCTTTCGTCCCTGCCGAAATTCTTTCGCCAATGGAATACCGTAAGCCCTCACCCACGAAGGATGATGCTGGGACCGACAGGCCACAGACCACGAGCAGTCACGACAGTAGGAACCAGGTAGCACAAAGAACTGTCCGGCGCGTATGCTCTGGATCCAACGTTGGATCGTGCGTAACAATTGGTCGCCGGTCGGGGTATTCCAGATTGAACCGGGAAACGAGGAGAAGGTCAGAGGTTCAGAATTTAATGGACGAATAAACCGGAATTCGACAGAATGAATCGCGGTATGTGGCACCACGATCTCTTTCGAATTCACACCAGAATGGCCAGCCAGGCTCAAGGCAGACATCAACGAATATAACGGTGGCTGTAGCCGTCGACCCTGCAGAGCCTCCCCGACGAGATCCGGGTTGTCAGTTCGTGTCGTCAAGCCACCCGAAAACTTATAATCCACAATACGAGTCCTGGAGCCATCGGACTGCTGGTCCACGCGATCCACTCGTCCATGAATCTTCAGCAAAGATGAGTTTTCCGGCACCTCGCTTGGAATTTCTCCCTCGGCGCCTACTTCGCAATCCACTGGCACCATGGCCTTATCGGCGTATTCCTGTTGATCATGTTCGATCATCGCGAACACCACTGGACCTAATAGCGTTTTCATTTTCTCCCACAGGACCAGATACCCCTTTCCATAGCGCTTCGCATACTCATCGGATACCTGTTCAATGGTCGAGGTGATCAATGAAGAAAGATGTACGGGCTCTATGGGAGAGACCGGCCATCCATGATCGATGAGATATTGATAGACATGTCGAAGTATGGCATGCCCCAACTCCCCCCAAACCCGACTTGGGATGTCCCGCGAAAGGGGCTCTCGAACATTCCGTGTACGCAGAACGTGCTCCATCCAATACCGGAAGGGACATTGGGCGTACCGTTCCAACGCTGTTGGTGATAATCCCCGAGACAAAAGATCCTGCCAATGATCCCCCTCGACAGACATGATCCCATCAAATGAGCCTCCACCCGAGGAAGTCCTTTCAAGAGCAGACACCGCCTTGAGTCCCTGGCGAAACACGTTCCACCAGAACGATGGTTCCAAGGAATCGGTTTGAATCGCGCGGCCCTGAAGCAGATGTCGCAGGCGGGTTTCCTGTCCGGTCTCTTCACCGGGAGAAAAGTAGGGAATCCTCCCGCGCTCGGCCACACGCAACGGCACGCTGATCTCCGACTCAGAACAGCCCGGTCCATCTCTCATCAATTCCGTTAAGAGAGAAGACGGCAACAGGGGACGCCCCTTGTGGTCAGCACGTTGATAGACGAGATACACCCGGTCTCGAGCTGAGTGTCGAAGCAACGCAAACAACAGCGCCTCTTCATCAAACCCGTGCATTTTTTCATCAATTTTATACCCGAGACTTTCCGCCAACACTCTTCGATCTCGGTCACGTAAAAATGCATCCTCCCGAACCACACGTGGAAAGACCTGATCATTCATTCCGAGAATAAACATGGTTCTAAAAGCATGCCCTCGCGCCGCCATGGCATCGAACACCTGCACCCCTAGGGGGCTTTGTCCCGGTATAGGCCTTTTCGTCGCTTCCAGGGCTCCTCGAAACACTTCTACCCATGCCCCCCACGTGACTTGTGTGCCAACTCGATCCAGTTGCTTTAGCTGCGTCATGACCTGTTCAAATCCCTGCGCAAGACTTGTCAGATGAGCCTGATCCCGCACTTCCATTTGAGAAGACGTCTCTTCTTGAAGCAAGGAAAGATGCGTGTTCACGAGTGATTCAAACGCGAGAGTCAATTCGCCAATAGAGCCGGATTCCGGAAGAGCCTGGCAATCGGCGATCAGGCGGCCCACGACGTCAGCGCACTCTTGTAAGGCGGCAACTGCCTCCTCCAGTGGGATTCCGATCTTGCGCTGCCAGTCACCAATCGCTTCCGGATCATTCGCGACGACGGCAAGACGTTCCCAATCTTCCCTCCCTCGCACAAGACGCCAATAGCGAATGGCCTGGCTCCAGATTTGTTTTTGTTCATGGGTGAAATGGCCGTTGACCGACAGTCTGCGATAATATGGAGATGCCACGACATCCAGCAGTGCCTGCCACGGATACTGTTCCTCCCTCAAACCGGCAAGCTGCCACCACACCTTGGCAACCGGTTCTTCCAACAGGGGTAGGGTCGCGGTGGTGTAAAATGGAATTCGATGCTCCTCAAACACCCGACGCAGAAATGGCCCATACGGATCGAGAGTTCTGGCCATCACCCCAATCTCACGAAACGTATGCCCTGTCGTTTCCACCGCATGCAGAATGGCTTTGCAGGTAAAAACCAGCTCCCCTTGTCCCCCAATCACATTCACCACCTGGACTGACGTAGAAGATACGGACTGGT
>JACDDF010000570.1 GCA_013817135.1 Nitrospirales bacterium | reverse complement strand
GTGCAAGACCAAATTAAAGAAGAACAACTAGCCGCGGTTCAACAAGAAGTCGAAGCGCTGTATACACAAATCCGGAAACTCGGAAGCACGGAAGGAGTCGGTTCTTTGCCCCATCCTCTTTTTGGGGGAGAGCCGGTGAATTTCCATGATTTGAGGGCCGCACTTACAAAGATCAGGTCGGGTTTAGATGGGCAAATTGGCCAGGTGTCTCACCTTCGTGAAGAGAATAGTCTATTGGAAAAAGAGCTTTCGGCTTTGGAAGCTAGGCTCAAGGAAGTGGAGCGGTTAAAGCATGAGTTGGAATTGGTCCGAAAAGCTCGTGAAGTTCAGGAAGCGCAACTGGCGAAGGTCAAATATGAAGTGCTCACAGTCGGAGAAGAGATCGAACGCATTACCAAAGCGCTTGAGGACAATTTTGGCAAAAGTCTTGTGGTGACTCAACACCATGATCGATTAGTGTTGACCATGCTGGGGCAAGTCCTCTTTGAATCCGGTGAGGCGGATCTGACTCCTCTGGGGCTTAAGATCATGAAACAGGTGGGCAAGGTGTTAGCCTCTTTGCCAGGGAAAAGCATCCAAGTTGAAGGGCACACGGACAACCACCGCATTTATGGACAGCTGCAAAAACAGTATCCCACGAATTGGGAACTTTCAACCGCCCGGGCCACCACGGTATTGCGGTATTTGATTGAGCAAACCGGAATGGATCCCAATCAATTCTCAGCGACGGGCTATGCGGATAGGCGACCGGTGATGACCAATGAGACTGAGGAGGGAAGAGCCCAAAATCGTCGTGTGGAAATCGTTCTGTACCCGGAACGGGTAGTTCAGGATAATGAAACTGTTGCAACACTGGCCCCGTAAGACAAACCGGGAACACAACAGTCGATATGGCTTCAGGAGTGGTGTTTCTGAGCCTTTCACATTTCCATCTCTCCTTGCATGGAATCGTTGGTCAGCCTTGTTGCAGATGTGCAGTTTCTTCTTCCCTGCCATTATCGGATCTTTCCAATAATTAATGCGCTGCCGGTTCTGTGGGATTGCCGGAGCCACTCAGGCTATGATGTTGGATAATTCCGGTGTCGTAGAGATATGCTGTCGCCGGATCTAGTAAAAAATACACGGCAAACAGGCCGACACTCGCCATGGTCAACGTATAGGGAAGCGCCATCCAGACCATTTTCCCATAAGATAAGCGGATAACCGGAGCCAGTGAGGAGGTTAATAAAAATAAAAATGCGGCCTGTCCGTTTGGCGTCGCCACACTGGGGATATTCGTGCCGGTATTAATGGCAACAGCTAAAAGGTCAAATTGGTCACGGGTAATGGTGCCCGCCTGGTAGGCGCGGAGCACTTCCTGGATATAAACCGTCGCAACAAAGACATTGTCGCTGATGGCCGAAAGAATGCCATTGGCCAGATAAAACATGCCGATTTGATGCGATCCCTCCAAACTTAATCCATATCCGATAATGCCCGAAAACAGGTTCTGGTCCTGGATGACGGCCACAATGGCAAAAAAAACGACGAGGAGCGCCGTGAAGGGAAGCGCTTCCTTAAACGCCTCTCCAAGTTGATGCTCTTCTATAATCCCGTTAAAGGCGGTAATGAACACGATCACCGCGAGTCCGATGATTCCGACCTCCGCCAGGTGAAAGGCTAAGGCGAAAATCAGCCAAATGCCGGCAATCGCTTGAATAATAAGCTTCGCCGTGTCCGCGGAATCTCGTCGTTTCTGTTGCTCGGTTTCGAATTCCACTAAAATGAGGCGAACGGGCTCCGGGAGTTGAAAGCCATAATCAAACCATCGTAATTTCTCAACGATGATGGAGGTGAGCAATCCCGTGGCCAAGACCGGAATCGTCACGGGGGCCATGCGCAAAAAGAACTCCAGAAATTCCCAGCCCGCTTTGTCCGCGATCAATAAATTTTGGGGTTCCCCTACAAGAGTACAGACCCCGCCCAATGCTGTTCCAACCGCTCCGTGCATTAATAAATTGCGAAGGAAGCCTCGAAAATTGTCTAAATTTTCCCGGTGAAGCGAGTCGATCTCATGATCGCTTGTCGAATCATAAGAGATCTGCGACGATTTGCCAGAGGCCACCCGGTGGTAAATGTTATAGAAACCCAACGCCACGGCAATGATGACTGCTGTGACCGTCAAGGCATCGAGGAATGCCGAAAGAAAGGCACCCATGATGGAAAACAAGAGTCCCAACAAAACTTTTGAACGGACGCCCAATAAAATTTTGGTAAACAGAAACAGGAGTAAATCTTTCATGAAGTAGATCCCGGCCACCATGAAAATCAATAACAGGATCACTTGAAAATTATTGAGCGCTTCATGATAGACCGTTGCCGGTGTGGTCATCCCCAATAAGACGGCTTCAAGTGCGAGCAAGCCACCGGGTTGTAGCGGATAACTTTTGAGAGCGAGGGCCAACGTAAAAATAAATTCCAAAATGAGCACCCAACCGGTGTAAAACGAACCGATGCTCATCAATAAGATGGGATTGAGGATTAAGAATCCTAG
>JACDDF010000038.1 GCA_013817135.1 Nitrospirales bacterium | reverse complement strand
GTCAGTACCCGCCCGCATTCCGGACAGGGAAAGCGCGCTCCCTTGGTGTGTTCAACAAACACATCAACTTGTCCTCGCGGCAGGTCCAGATGAACCCGCTCGACCGTCCACGGTTCATTGATCCCCAGCAAGTGCCGGTACAGTTCTTTGCTTTCCATCGCTTGCCTCCTGTTCAAGAGAGAAGTGAGAGAGTAGAGCTAACTCACGGAAAAGTCCGATGAACCATAAATATTCTTGTTTTTGTATTTTTTTTGGCATCGAGAATCCCTCTCAATGAAGCGGCGTTCCTGATAATGCGCCTCGTAATTGACAATCATTTGCTGATATGGTATTTGCAATGAACTTGCAACAAGGAATCACCCATAAGGGTTTAAATCTTTTGTTAAAATTGGAACCTAACATCCCAAAAGACCTGCGAGCCACAGGGCGACGCATGACCCGTACTCGCCAAGCCGTATTGGCGTTACTGCAAAGAACTCGCCAACCAGTTAGTGCCAACGAAATTTTTGATCAATTGCAAGAGGAAAAAGTGGCAATTGATTTAGTGACCGTCTACAGAACCATGCATGTGCTGAAAGAGCTAGGCATGGTTCTCCAATTGGACCTTCACCAGGAAGGTCTCTCAAGGTATGAACTGAAAGAAGGGCGAGAACATCACCATCATATTCGTTGCCAGATCTGTGGTCTTATCGTGGATTTGTTATTATGCCCGTTAAAAAAAGTCACAAAATTGATTGAACAACAGACGCAATTTATCGTGGATGATCATACACTGGAATTCACGGGATTGTGTCCACAATGCCAATAATATGATCAAAACGCTTGGACCGAGGCTTTCAAAGGCTGGCTCTATCGCTTCTCTGGTGTGTGCTGTGCACTGCGCGTTGACGCCTTTGGCATTGATTGCCCTTCCCGTCATTGCCGCACATTCCTGGGATGGTCTTGATGGAATTTTAGGAGCCTTTTGGGCGGATACCACCGAATGGATGTTTTTAGGGGTGATAGCTTTATTGGCAGGTTTTGGATTGTTGGCGACCTATCCTAGGCATCGAGATAGCCGTCCTGCTCTTTTGACTGCTGGCGGGCTCGTGGTGTTAATGGCTGCCCATCTCTTGTTTGAGTCAGGCGGTGGTGTGGAGATAGTTCTTGATGTGACAGGAGCTTCCATGATCGCACTGGCCGGGTTTTGGAATCGACGTTTATGCCACCATTTAGGTTGCCATACTCATGAGCACACGCATGAAGCTAGCGGTTCTAAGATTCAACCCCTTCCAGATTTATCCTCCAATTCCTAAGCTTTCATATCTCTAGCTCGTTTACTGCCGCCGCCATTAAAGGCATTTTTATCTTGCAATACTTGTGAAACGGGTTGCTACCTTTTTATGCAAAGCCTTGCCATATATGTAAGGGGTAGCAGAAAAGGCGCTTTTATCATTTTAGGACAGGTGTCAGGCGATGCTGAGCGGATTCATGAGAAGACCTTTGATGTGCGTTAAGGAGCATCAAATGGGTTAAGAAGTCAAAATCTTACTTTTAGGCGACTTATCCATTGCTTCAGCCAAATCATCAAGAAGTTGTTCCGTTTCTTCCCACCCGATACAGGCATCTGTAATTGATATTCCCCACTCTAGGGGTTTCCCCGCTTCCCATTTTTGATTGCCCGACTTCAAATTACTCTCAATTAATAGGCCCAGGATAGCGGTTTGCCCATTGGTGAATTGCTCGACGACGGATCGAGCCACGGGAACCTGACGCGTATGATCTTTTTCTGAATTGCCATGTGAGCAGTCAACCATGATCGGGCGACGAATGCCTTCATTCGTTAAGCAACGCACTGCCTCAGAAATATCTTCCGGATTATAGTTGACTCGGCCACCGCCACCACGAAGAACAAGGTGGCGGTCTGGATTGCCATTAGTTTTGATAATTGAGGTGAGACCTTCCGCGTTCACCCCTATGAAACTTTGAGGATGTCGGGCTGCAATCATGGCATTGAGAGCGACTTGGAGCCCCCCATCCGTTCCATTTTTCAGACCTACAGGCATGGATAGACCACTAGCCATCTCCCGATGGGTTTGACTTTCGGTGGTTCGTGCTCCAATTGCCGCCCAGCTTATTAAGTCTGAAATATATTGGGGCGTGACAGGATCCAAAAACTCCGTCGCACAGGGCAATCCCAAGTTATTGATCCTGAGTAAAATAGAACGGGCCAGTTCAAATCCTCCCCCAATTTCGCAGGAGCCATCTAAATGGGGATCGTTAATAAGTCCCTTCCAACCCACCGTCGTGCGAGGCTTTTCAAAATAGGTTCTAAGGACGATCAGGGCATGCTCCTGAATGCGGTCAGCGACCCGTTTGAGGCGTTCGGCATAGAGGATGGCCGCGTCTGGGTCATGTATCGAACATGGGCCAATAATGACTAACAGGCGATGTGAGTCTCGTCCGTGAAGAATATCTCGAATGGCTTGCCGAGATTGAAGAACCATTTGTCCGGTGTTTTCAGGCAAGGGGAGTGAACTTTGCATCTGTTTTGGGGTAGGAAGTGGAGAAATATCGATGATGTTTCGGTTATTAATGGGTTCGGCCATGTGACACGTCCTGGGTAAAAGGAGAGAATATCTGGAATTGCAGAATAAAATCCCGTAACCAAATTTTGCAGGAATGGACAGTATTGTAATAAGAAACCCTATATCCAGGCAACTAGGCAATGGCAGTCTGTAATACTCCACTTGTGAACACAATTGTGAAATTTGCTCTTAATACTGTGCAAAGTGGGGAAGGAATGTGCGGTGGGTGGAAGATTCCCTGGGCAGTAGAATGGCAATTAACTGATAAAACTGGAACCTGAGAGGGATTTGAGGAAGACTTTTTAGACGTGGAAGTGCGTCAGGCTGTGGTGTTGATCAGATTGGCTTGTTGAGAGGTATACCACCGCATGACATCTCGATTGGCGGGGTCTTGAGGAGAGCTAAATGAAAATTTGGTGCCAATGACTAATTCCGTTGCGGGGTCAACCCACTCAATAGATCCGGAAAATTTGGAAAAGTGGTTGAACCCAGGCAAACGACAACTTATGTGGAGATGTGATGAAGAGACGAGTGGCCATGCGGAAGGGGCGACACGAAACTGACAACCCGTCGGAGATAGATTGCTGAGCTGAACAGGCAGCACGGCAAGGATTCTGCCTTTCTCACTCAGAGGCCGAACGGCTCCAGTCATATTAACCGTCAAACGAGGAAATGAGCGAGGATGTTGACGTGAAACGTTAGGTGGGGCAGCTAATCGAATGGTCGGAGGCTGTGTGAGTATTTCTTGGATTACTGTTTCAAATTCATAAATGTCCCCATCGATACATGAACGACCTTTACAGGAAATACCACATTTTAGATTGCTGAGCGCCGGCTCATTGGGAAGGGCGCAGAGGAGGGAGTGATCGGCTCCCAGCCCCAATAAATAGGTTTGGATTAGCAATTTCTCTGGTGTGGAGGAAAAGGTCAACCAAATTGTGTTTGACCCTATTGCCAGGTAGGAAGTTGACGAATTCATGAGATCCTTTTCGGTAGTGTGAGGCCATGTTACAAGGCCAAACTCCAGCCAGCAAGATGATGTTGGGATAACAGAAAAAAACTGCCCATAATATACAGGAACACGTTGAAAACTCTAGAATGTTTTTCGATGGATTGTTGCCCATGTGTGCACCGAGCATTCCATCTGCGTGGGAGGGGAATAAGGGAAAGACGATGTCGTTACAAGACGAAGAATTTATAATGTGGTTGGCGGTCGGGTTTCTTGTGAGTGAGGATGAAGTTCTTGAATGAGCGAATCCACTAACTTTTCTGCAGAAATGGTATACCTCTGTGAGTCAATGGCTTTTTGAATATCTGCGATTTTGGCTTGTCGAACATCCGGAATCTGAGACATGCGTTCGAGGTAAGAGGTAACCTCCTGGGTAGGAGTGGAAGGCGATTGTCCATCACCTTTGACCGGGTTTGGTGGTAAAACGGAAACTTCATTGCTACCATCGGGAGATGATAAGACCGTTTCCTTAGGAAGAGACGAGGAGGCCTCTCCTGATGAATTTGGGGTAATGGAGGAAAGTGGATTCATTGATTGTTAAAGGGGTGTGAGAGGAAGTATTAAATAAAATGAATGGAAGAATCAAATGGCATCATCGTCCCTTGCCTTTAGGCAGTGCAACTCTCCCGAAGAATCCCCTCATCATCTTGTGAGCAGTTCTCAAATAGAAATGAGCTGATCATGGAATATGTTGTGGGCGCTCGTATTCATCAATTACGGACTATTGACCCAGGAGAAATCCGGTTGGTCCAGTTAGTACTGCCTGAGGAGATTGAGATAGCAGGGAAACGATATGCCATCCGAGATACCATGCGCCCAGGAACAGCGTTTCTCGCAAAGCCCTGGGGAGACCGGACGGGCAAGTATCGAAGACGGATGTATACTCGGTCAAATGCCTCCTTCAACGAGCCGCGCGTGTTGGAGACGTTCATCAATTATACCCATCGAGATCAATCTGATACCTCAGGCTGGTGGCAGTCGGAAATGGCAACCGACTGGTTTGAGAAGGGAAAGACGGTGGAGGTTCGCCTCCAACTGGACGAGGAGAGGGACGTCGCGTTGGTTTATGAAAATACCAAGGTTTGTACGCCTGCAAATCTTCGCTTGGAAGATGATGGGATATGGGAAGGGATGCGAATGGTCTGTGTGGCCTTCGGCACGGGCATTACGCCATTTTTATCCTATGCCCGTTATTTAAAATCCCACAATTTCGGTCGGAAGGGGGCGAGAGTTGGAGTCCACATGACGCTGGTGGCGAGTGTTCGCCAGGAGGGTCAGTTAATGCTTCATGAGGAGTTGGTCGCCCTTGAACAACAATTTCCGGAACACTTTCGATATCAACCAGTGTTAACTCGATCCTGGCCGACTGCTTGGGCGTATCTGAAAGGACGAATTCTGCGAGTGGCGCACTCCATGGACGGGAAGGATCAAATTGATATTTCGCCATTCCAAACTATTGTGCCGGATATCGCCCAATCGCATTTTCGTGTATGTGGGAGCGTCACGGCCTGCCGACAGCTCACCCTGGGACTTGAACAAGAAGGGCTGATTCCGCTGACGCTGCGCACGGAGTCCTGGTAGAAGAAAGTCCTCCTGACAAGCAGGAGAATTGGTGTGGATGATTCCCTATTCCCCTGCGGGCCGTGTAATGGAATCAGGGATCGTGACATTTGGACGACGTAATAAACGGATCACGGGGCGACCAAGGAAGGTGTAATGTCCACAGATCAGACAGTGCAAACTGAGTGTGACAAGAAGTTCCTGCTCCAACTGTTCTAAATGCACTGTTCGCGATCCACATCGAGAACAACGAGGATACTTGTCGGTGGAGACTTTTTTTGTCACGGTTTTTTGGAGCGAACTCTTGCGTGTCTTGCCGATTAGTTTGTCTGGCTGAGCTGACTTTTTCATGAACGAATCCTTGGTCAAGGTAATAGAAGAACTCACCTGGATATAACCAATTCTTGTGCCAAAATTAAAGAAGAAAAAGTGACAGGAAAGTCTCAAAACGACCTAGAAATAGGAGTAAGAAAGCCAACACTGGGTAAAATTTACCGGAGGAGTAGGGTCAAAATTGCTGAGCTGGAGAGCCGTTGTCCGGCTAAAGTTTATTGACTGGAAGAGGGAGTCGAGGTCTGAGCGAGGATGGCTTCAGAACGAAGGAGGAGATTAGCTGCTTCCGCTGGTCGGTTAGCTGCTTGCAGCAGTCGTGCATAGCGTTGAAGGATGGCCGCCACGTCTGGATGGTTGGAGCCACTCGCGGCTTCTTTTAATTTGAGGGCTCGTTCATATTGAACAGCGGCTTTGTCATATTCTTTCCGATCTTCGTAATAGGTGGCCAAACTATACAGACTACTTAAGAGCAGGGGGTTCCCCGGTCCTAAACCTTCAGCGTGTTTAACGGTGGCCAATAATTGATTTTCCAGGGCAGGGGTCTGTGATTCTCCGGTTATTGCCGGAAGTGAGGATCCAGAAGAGGGAGAGGGTTTTCTTGAAGGAGAGGTACATGCGTTGAGCAGGACCATCAAGAGAATGATGGTCCACATCATTCTAAAAACAAATCGTATATTCTTGTTCATGGAACTCCCTGAGCAACGCATTTCAAAGAAAGACCTGGATAGAAAATCAGAGGTGATTCTATGAACTCTGAGGCTGTTCCCGCAAGTGAACTCCCCAGGTTGCATTTTTCAGAATAAACAATCTCATTGTGGTCTTGAATGGAGAAGAATAAACGATGACGGTTCTGTGGTGTTCGATCTCGGCCCATGGCTTTGGGCATGCCGCGCAATTAATGCCAATCCTGAATGAGTTAGGTGAGGCGGTTGATGACCTTCATGTGATTCTACGCACCCAAGTACCGGCTGATTTCTTTCAACGGCATCTCCAGGTCAGTTGGGAGTTGCAAGATGTCCAACAAGATGTGGGGTGTGTCCAGCGAGGACCCTTGGACATTGATGTGGCGGGAACTTGGGAGGCCTACAGCAAATTTCACACACATTGGGAGTCCAAGGTCGAGGAAGAAGCTCAGGGCATTCGATTGGCCAAGGCGAGTCTGGTGATATCCAACATTTCCCCTCTTGCCATAGCTGGCGCAGCTCAAGCGAAGTGCCCGGTGGTGGGGGTTGCCTCGCTATCCTGGGATCGGGTGTTAGAGCCATTTGTGCAGGCCGATGTCCCCGGTCATTGTGCGATTCTTGAAACCATCCGTAACAGCTATGCGTTGGCAGACTCTCTCATCCGCCTTCATCCGAGTATCGAGATGCCGGCGTTTCGTTCGATGGTTGATGTGGGACCTTCTGCTCCCTTGAGGAAACCAAATGGCTATGATCTGCGGAAATCCTTGGAGGTGGGAGAGCATGAATTGATGATTCTCATTGCCTTTGGGGGCGTGCCGCTCAACCGTCTTCCGTTAGAGCAGATGGCCGCAATGGCCGGATTTCATTTTTTAGTAAGCGAACTGCCATCTTCGACTTCTTATGCCCGTGTGCATCGTGTCGAAGATCTTGCGATGCCATTTGGGGAGATCAGTCATCAGGCAGATATCATCATGACCAAGCCGGGATATGGTACCGTTATTGGCGCGGTCCACGATGAGACAGCACTCGTCTACGTCCGTCGCAAGAATTTTATTGACGAACAGAGTTTAGTGGATTATACCCATCGATATGGCCGGGGAATGGAGTTATCCCGTGATGAATTTGAATCCGGCAATTGGGAAGCCACGCTTCGAGCTGTGCTTACGGTAGCGGTTCCGTCTGAAGTTCCTCCGTCACCGGGCACGGGTGACGTTGTTCGTCTATTGAAAACATATTTGGCGTGCTGAAGGGAAGCCTGCAGGGGATCTGGTCAAGTATTGTCTGGTACCAGGGAGGGATAGGGAGAGACCGTATGGGCTTCAATCGTATTGATAACATGTGATCCATTCAATGCTCGTTCTTTCCAAAAGACTCCGATCACTTCCACGGAAAGATCCAGTGAAATTGACGGGGAGCTTTGCGTGCGATCGTGTCGACCAAAAATGACAATGGATTGTTCAGCCTCGGCAAGGCGAAAGACAAAGCGTATGGCTAACTCTGAGTCATCAAGGTGCAATTCCGGTTGAGTGACCACTCCTCGAACAGCCACGAGTCGTTGATGATAGGAAGCAGGGTGACTAAGCAGCATGGCAATGGAGACCTGTTCGGGTGATGTGGTAAAAGTGGAGGCGGGAAGGGGAGGAGTGAGTGTCCGGAGGAGACTGGGTGTGGATGGTGCAGAGGCTATGAACTGCTGGGTAGCTTCCCAGGGAAATGCCGGTCTATGCGCATTACCCGTCCCAACGAACAGGACTACAATCCATGCTCCAAGCAACGGAATTTTTGAAGAAATGGTCATGAAAGAAAGGTTGTTTTTCAAAAACAAAATGCAGGGACCAGTGAAAGTGAATATTCGAAAAAACGGTGCAAATAACCAGGTGAATGATTTTTTCCTGTAAGGAAACACGTGAATGGCAGTCGTTGATTATTATGGGGTTCTCGGAGTCGCGCTTCAAGCCTCGCAAGATGAGATTAAAAAAGCTTATCGAACATTGGCCCTTCAATATCATCCTGATCGCAATCGAGGGAATCGTCAAGCTGAACAAAAAATTCGTGAAGTCAATGCGGCCTACGAAATCTTAGGAGATTCGGATGCCAGAAAAACGTACGATCGATTGCGACTGGGCTATGCGGACCCGATGGTGCATCGACGGGATAGAGATCCGGAACCTGAGCCGGAGGAATCCATTTCTCCTTCAGTGGTCTTGGAACGAATGGAAGGGACTCTCCGGGAAGAATCCCGCAAGCAACTTTTTATGGTGTTGATCCGCGATACACAAAAAATCAAAGAAGAATTAGTCATTATTCGGGAACGGGTTATTCGTGCCCAAGGGTATGATACCTTTCTGGAAAAAATTGTCCTGGAGCGAGGGCAGGAAGTGTTAGATGAGCTGGTATCCGAGGAGTTCAAGCAGCGTCAAGAGCGCCTGGTGGAGATAGCCGTGGAGATGGTGTGCTCGGCAGTTCCAGGTTCCATTCGAGGCTCAGATCAAATGGATCAGGTTCGACGAAGTTTAGCCCAGGCGTATCAGGAAGGATGGGTTCAAGGGTACGAACAAGCTTGTGAACTCCTATACGAGCGCCGGTAATCAGGCTGGATACATTGAGAAATGCGCAAATGGAATAGGGTAGGGGGAATGATGAGCGAATGAGGCAAGCCTTATTCAAAGATCAGCGCCAGCAAATGGGATGCCCCATTTGCCGGACGAGCGCCGTTTCAGAACTTTCAGCGATCAAATGGGGAAGAGGGCTGCTGGAAGGAATGGTTTTTTGAGGATTGATTCCTTGATGTGGCCAATGCCTGAGCCTCCTTCGACAAGGTCACCTGGTCCTGGATGGGAGAGGGACCACCTCGTTCCCGATGGCTTCTTGTTTTGCCACCCTCCTCATCGGAACTCACGGCGGTCACCTGCTTTCGTGAAAGGTCCCCCGATGATGCAGGTTGTAGAAATTGAATAGCTCCTATTTCCGGTAATGTCATGGTTGATGCTCCTTTCCAACCCAGAATGAGTTCGCGACTTCCTTTGCATTCCCTGTATCGGTATATGTAAAAAATGCTTGCGACGAGGGAGCGGGAGGCGTTCAGAACATCTCCTAGAATGCGGATTAACTGTAAAAAATGGAAAAGAATCAGGTGAAACGCGCGCAAACAATGAAAACTAGGGAATGGCCTATAGGCGATGAACAGCCGTATCAAAACAATGGCGTGATCGGGCTACCGTTCAAGTGGTGCGGTAGGGAAGACGAGCCAGGTTAATCGACGTTTCCCGTGGATACGTGGAGAGGTCAATTTTTTACGTGTCAGGTTTAGAAATTCTGCGGGTATAGGGAATCTATTTTGGCAGCAATGAAATGTTGGAAACTATGAACTGCGCCATTGCTCAAGCCCAGTTGAAGTCCCTGATTGATCGTGAGTTTCTCTTTCATGAAGTGCAAGGGGCGTAACACTACCTCCCAAGCGAGGTATATGTTGGAAAAGTGGTGATTACCATTTATTTGAAGAAACCTTTCGATACCGATTAATCTACTCCCCCTCGTTTCCTGACTGTTTCGCTAAAACCCTTGGGGTAGCAGAGGTCCTTGAAAAGCGGAGTGCGCTTTTCTAAAAAGGCCGCCAGCCCTTCTTGTTTTCCTCGGATTCGCAAAGTTCTCCAAACAAGGTTGCTTCTAACAGCAATTCCTCACGAAGTCTCAATTCCGATCCCCTTTGAATTGGCTGAAGGGCTGCTCGAACAGCACTTTGACTTTTTGAGGCAATCCGACTGGCGAGGCCCTTTTGTTTCGGCAAAAGTACCCAAAACCAATGACGCCCCGCCCGGCCTTATCAGATTGCTCGGACGCGAAGTAGGGGAGACCGGCTAACTCGCTGCGCTCACACAAGCCCGTCAAGAAAAAGAGCGTCCGATCATGGGGACGGGCGGCAGGCGTCGGATCATTAGAGATGAAATCTTGGCAGGTTTGGTGGCGGTGTAATTTTCTGTGTTGCCCGGTTTCGCCCAGGCAGACGTCGGAGTTCTCAACTAGGCTGTCATTCTGAGCCACGGGCGAAGAATCTGTGCCCAGCCGGAAGATGGTGTTCTCGCTTTAAAGGAGACCAGGTAGATTAAAGTGATTGGT
>JACDDF010000569.1:845-2537 GCA_013817135.1 Nitrospirales bacterium | reverse complement strand
TTCTGCGCCTGGCTGGGCTTGGTGACCCAACAGACGGGCAGCGGTGGACGGGTGAAGTTGCTGGGCATCTCCAAACGCGGGGCCGGCTACTTGCGAACCCTGCTCATCCACGGCGCCCGAAGTGTGATTGCGCACGCTAAAGAGCCGGGGCCGTGGCTGCAGAAGATCAAGGGTCACCCGCCGACACTGCTGCTGTTGAAGTGAGGCCTCCAGCCACCTGAGGGTGGGGCCTCGCAGAAATGGCATCAATGTGCCAGAGTGGAGGTGTTCGCAACCATTCAGACTTGGAGGCCCCATTTTGCAATTCACCGCCCAACTTCCTAGCATTGGCTTGGATATCGCCAAGAACGTGTTCCAACTCCATATCGTTGATGCCGAGACCGGCGAAATTCATTGACGCCAAATCAAGCGCGCCAAGATGGCCGAGTTCTTCGCCAACCGCCAGACATCATTGGTCGCGATGGAGTCTTGTGGTGGGGTGTATCACTGGGCACGGACCTTGGTGAAGATGGGCCACCGCGTCAAGTTGTTGCCGGCTAAACATGTCAAGGCTTTCCTGCTGCGCGATATAAACGAGTGTTCTCACCCCTCCCTAAATAGTGACTTGGAAGAGAAGGCAGGAACCCATGAAAACGTATAACCCACACAATGAACGAATCAAGCGCCATTACTTTGTGTATCTCAAGGAGGCGAAACGTCATAGCGAAGACACGATAGACGGCGTCGCCAAGGCCCGGAACCGGTTCGAGACCTATACTAAATTTCGTGACTTTAAGGCGTTCCAATCGCAACAAGCCGTGGCCTTCAAAAAACATCTCGCGGAACAACAGAGTGTGGTATCCGGGGAAAGATTAAGCCTGGCGACACGGAATGCCACGTTGGCCCAGCTCAAACGATTTTTTCAATGGCTGGCCTGGCAACCAGGGTTCAAATTCTGTCTCAGCTATTCCGATGCCGAGTATTTCAATCTGTCCGAGAAGGACACACGGGTTGCCAACGCCCGCCGAGAGAAGCCGGTCCCGACGGTGGAGCAAATAACCCACGTCATTGCGGTGATGCCGAATGGCTCCGAGATTGAACGGAGAAATCGTGCCCTAATCGCCTTCACGCTCTTGACTGGGGCGCGGGACAGTGCCATTGCCTCGATCAAACTGAAGCATGTGGATGTAGGCGCGGGAAGCGTCTTTCAGGATGCGCGAGAGGTCCGAACCAAGTTCAGCAAGACGTTCACCACGTATTTCTTTCCCGTCGGGGACGAGATTCGCCGGATTGTGGCCGATTGGGTGAGGTATTTGAAGGAGGAAAAATTCTGGAGTCATGACGATCCCCTTTTCCCCTCCTCAAATGTCATATTGGATAAAAACAAACATTTTAAAGTCGAAGGGCTCAACCGGGAACATTGGAGCACAACTAGTCCCATTCGTAAGATCTTTGCTGAGGCGTTTACCAACGCGGGATTGCCCTACTTCAACCCGCACAGCTTCAGAAATACCCTCGTCCGCCCCGGAGAGACGGTTTGCCAGTCACCAGAAGCCTTCAAAGCCTGGAGCCAAAACCTCGGGCATGAAAAAGTTTTAACCACATTCTGTAGCTATGGGGAAGTCTCAACCCGGAGGCAGCAAGAGATTCTTGACCATCTGAGATCACCGCAACTTTCATCGGAGACAGATTACGAGCAAATCGCAAAAGCAG
>JACDDF010000569.1:0-835 GCA_013817135.1 Nitrospirales bacterium | reverse complement strand
TCCAGGAATTACGAAAGGCAAAATCAGAGGGTTAATCTTACAGAAGCAGGGGAAAGGTGAGGTTGGATGGCCTTGCACAAGCGTGAGAAGGACGAATGGCTAACTACCAACCGAACCGTGAAGTAATTTCAGCCCCACCGGCATAATTAATTAAATCAGCTCCTCCATACAATGGTCTTAGGACCTGGCTCACATTTCTTATTGCTTGACAAAAATAATTTAAGGTTCTAGCATCCGTCATCTGCTCCACCTATCCAACATTCAGAAGGTTTGTCCTGTGCAGATTTATGCCAGTGACATGCTCCCCTATCAGCTTAGATTAGCTCGGTTCCTTTTTCATTTTTGGCAGCTTTTTGGATTAAAAGCTCATTGCCGACTGATACCCGGAGTTTCATCACACCCCCCGTGGAGCCAATACCGTCATGGGTGTGATCCGCCCACTCCAAGCTCCCCCAACTTCACCTTCCCCTCAATTGGCTCGCTCACACTCATCTTGCCTTTACCACAAGGCTTCCTTCCCACCTTTATTAAGGAGATTTTCTTCCTAGCATCATATTTCGCCAAAAATCCAGGAACGGCACTCTGCACTGCCTTTTTTTTAAATCCGCAGGGAACAACATTTCAGATAAAACGCAGTTATTGAGAAAAAAGCTGGATCACGAACTCCAGGAATTAAAAGGTAAAAAATCATGCAAGAACTGAATTGGGATATTACGCTCTTAATGGCGCGACTCATTCCCGCAGGCATTTTCATCATTGCGGGAATAGCCAAATTAGTAGATCTAAAAGGTTCCAGAAAGACCCTCCTGGATTTTGGTGTTCCAGGGTCTTTGGC
>JACDDF010000568.1 GCA_013817135.1 Nitrospirales bacterium | reverse complement strand
GGATACTACGCATTAAAAACCGCCGCGGAAAGCCAAGGGGCCATGGACGCCGTCACCGATGATGAAATAGTGGAAAGCATTAAGCTTCTGGCTCAAACGGAAGGGATTTTTGCTGAAACCGCCGGGGGGGTCACCATTGGCGTCCTTCGCAAATTAGTGAAACAAGGGCGCATTCAAAAAAATGATGTGACCGTGGCCTATATCACCGGGAACGGACTGAAAACTCAGGAAGCGGTCGTCGATTCCGTCGGTCGCCCCTTCCGCATCCCACCCAGTCTCAGTCACTTTATTAAGACTTTTGCCATAGAGGAGTCAGCATGATTAAGGTCAGAATTCCCACTCCCTTGCGCCCCATGACCGGGGGAAAAAGTGAAGTGGAAATAGCGGGGAACACCGTGTCCGAAATAATTGACAACCTGGGCTCTGCCCATCCCGGCATTAAGGAACGGGTCTATGATGAACAGGGAGAAATTCGCCGATTCATCAATATCTATGTCAATGAGGAAGATATCCGGTTTTTAACCGGCAAAGACACCCCACTGAAAGACGGAGATGAAGTCTCCATCATTCCCGCAATCGCAGGAGGTTCATGATGGCCAAACTACGCTTTCACATTCGATATCCCGAAGATAAAATTCCTTCTCCCATCCTGTATGAAATCGGGCAGGAATATCAGGTCGTGCCCAGTATTCGACGGGCCGATGTCCGTGAAACCACCGGATGGATGGATGTGGAATTTTCCGGAGAAACTGATGAAATTGACCGGGCTATTCAGGGTCTTCGTCAAAAAGGCTGCATGGTTGATCCGATTGAACTGAACGTCGTTGAATAAGGATTTCGCATCTCATGGAATTTACTGAATCTCAAATCCAGCGGTACAGCCGTCAGATTATTCTGTCGGAAGTGGGCGGCAAAGGACAGAAAAAATTACAGGATGCCAAAATTCTGGTGATTGGGGCAGGAGGCCTTGGTTCTCCGGCAGCTTTGTATCTGGCTGCGGCCGGAATCGGTACCTTAGGTCTGACTGATGGCGATGTCGTGGACTTATCCAATCTGCAACGGCAAATTTTACATACAACCGACCGTATTGGTGTTCCAAAGGTTGAATCCGCCGGGACATTATTATCAGCCCTCAATCCTGAAACCACTCTCAACCTGTACCCGGAACATGTCAGCGTCACCAATATCCTTGCCTTAATTGAGGCCTACGACATCGTTCTAGACGGCTCTGACAACTTCTCCACGCGGTTTCTCGTCAATGATGCCTGTTTCTTTGCGAAAAGGACCCTGATTTCAGGGAGCATCTTTCGGTTTGAAGGGCAATTAGCCACGATTAAACCCCATGAAGGCTTTCCCTGTTATCGCTGTTTATATCCTGAGCCTCCACCTGCCGGCCTTGTGCCGAATTGCCAAGAAGCCGGGGTATTAGGCGCCTTAGCCGGGACCATTGGTGTCTTGCAAGCCAACGAGGCCATTAAGGAAGTCCTCGGACTTGGAGAAAGTTTGGCAAAACATCTTCTTCTCTATGATGCCCTGGATATGACGTTCCGAAAGGTTGGTCGTCCAAAATCTCCAGACTGTCCTCTCTGTGGACCTCATCCCACCATCACCAAACTTGTGGAACAGGAAGTTTCCTGTAGCATCTAGGTCCATGCTTGCCATTCCGTCCAGCATTGTCAAAAACATGGTTGCCCATTCGCGGGAATTAGCACCTCATGAATGTTGTGGGATTCTGTCAGGAACCGAAAGCACAATCACCGAATGCTATCGCATTACCAATATTCTGGCTGAGTTATCCGAACAAGAACTTACACGCTTTGACGGTGCAAAATTGTCTGACCTTCAACGGTTATCGCCGGAGGAGCGAGCGGACATCGCCTTTCAGATGGACGCCAGAGAAATGGCCATGGCTCAGCGGGACATTCGTTCAAAAAGTCTCGATCTTTTAGGATTTTATCATTCCCACACATTTAGTCCGGCCAGGCCCTCTCAAACCGATATCACCATCGCCATGGAATTTGAAAGCTACCGGGCCAAACTAAATTTCCCGGAACCATTTCACCTGATTATTTCCTTAGAGCAAATGGAGCAGCCGGTGGTCAGAGCCTACCGAATCCAGGAATCCAAGGCCACAGAAGTGCCCATCCATACCCTGCCCTAGCTCAGGCCATCCCAAACATGCCTGCAACTTTTTGGTGCGAACCCCATAGACTTTCTGCCAAGAATATTGCGATAATGAGAAAGGCTTCTCAAAGTAACAACAGGAGAAATTTATGCCAATCCTCCATCACCTGTTTGCTTTTCTGCTAGGGTTGATTGTGTTTTTTCAGCCTGGATCACAGGTGTATGCCGAAGCTTCTACCTCACTCCAGAAGTTCAACAGTCCCATTATGAAAATTGAATCGGACAAAGGCGTATTTTTGATTACGACCGATTCTGGTATTCAATGGGTTCAGGTTGAAGAAGAGGCAAAGATTCAACTGAAGACTTTGGATGTAGGAGATATCATTGACGTGATCGTCGAAATGCGACCAGACCAGAC
>JACDDF010000567.1 GCA_013817135.1 Nitrospirales bacterium | reverse complement strand
GGACACCACCAACGCCACCGCACTGCCCGCCGCCACACTCGTCCCGGCCGCCGGCGTTTGACTGATGACCCTGCCCGATGCCACCGACGCATGACTGGCCGTCGTGATGGCCCCCACCGTCAAGCCTGCCCCGGTAATGGCAGACTCGGCATTCGTTTTGGCCAAACCGACAACATTCGGCACCGACACTGGCGCCGGCCCATTGGAGACCACCAGATCTACCGGACTGCCCGCCGCCACACTCGCCCCGGCGGCCGGATTTTGACTGATGACACTGCCTGCAGGCACCGAGGCATGGCTCGCCGTCGTAGTGGCCCCGACCGTCAAGCCTGCCCCGGTAATGGCAGACTCGGCATCCAACTGAGGTAAGCCCACCACACCCGGCACCGTGATGAGGGCTGGTCCATCAGAGACCACAAGATCTATCGAACTGCCCGCCGGCACATCGATTCCGGCCGCCGGCGTTTGACTGATGACACTGCCTGAAGGCACCGAGGCATGATTGGTGGTCGTGATCGCTCCAACCGTTAAACCCGCCCCTGTAATCTCTGATTCGGCTGCGATCTGAGAGAAGCCCACCACATCGGGGACTACTTCCGCCCATGCGGTTGAAAAGGCGAAGGTGGGTAACAAAACACTCACCAGGACCATGGACATCAAAAGACGTAACACCCAGCCTCGGCATTTTTCCTCTCCATAGAGGGCCCGGACATCTTTCAACTGTTGCTCGACGGTATCCACGCGCAATGCCTCATGGGGGAAGCAGGCGAAACATCCTGATAAGAAATATGAAAAACAAGGGTATCTATGCACGGAAATTTCTCAGGATTAAAAGATTACCGTTTTAGCCTAACAGAATTCTACTGACAGAATTGTGCTACGAATTTCATATTTGTATCCTGCAAAGTTTCCTCTATGCCCAAAGAACCGGAACATCTCAACAGCCCGGTTGTTCACCTTCAAGAAGATCCCTATAATGATCATCAGCGATCAGTATGACCAGAAACCCGACATGACAGGACAAGGAGTTTTCTACATGGAAATGAATACAGAAAAAAATCCCAACACCGAGGTCCAGGATGATCCAAAGGCCCGGGAACTACTACAAGCCGCCTTCGCCAAAACCGCCAGGTGGCAACCGGACTTCAAGGGCTTTCAGGCCGACCTTCGGCTTAATGTGAACGGGAAGGAAACTAAAGGGACCGTGACCGTGAAAGGACCACGGGATGTGACGGTTGCGATCGATGATGCGGAACTACAAACCTGGGCTCAAAACCAAATTGGGATGATTGCCGCGCACCGGGGACCCAGAACTTTTCAAGAATCAGACGGGAAACATACCCTGACTTTAGCGGGAGGTGAACAGCACCCTTTGGGACAACGGATCACCATTCATGGAGATGGAATGGGCTCCTGGTACCGGGTGAAAGACAACCGTATAACGCAGATCAACCGAAACATGCCACAAGCGGCTTTTACCATCAACGTCGAAGATAGTGCAATCACCCAGGATCAACATCATCTCACCACCCGCTATACGGTCTATTATTTTTCCCCAAAAGACCGGTCACTGAAAAATGTCGACAGTTTTTCGGATACACACATCAGGGTCGGCAACTCAGACCTTCCGGCCACCCGTCGCATTATTTCTTATGAAAATGAGGAAATTGTCGTGCGATCGTTAACGTTTGAAAATCACAAAATGCTGTCATAAGCCAAATCCCCGGGCCAACTTCTGTGGCCTGGGGATTTCGAATTCTTTTTGACTATCGATCTTTCCAGCCCTAATTTTCAAAGTCCCAAGAAATTCAATAGAGCATGTGAGAATCTGCATATGGAGCACGAGCCAACGGTTTCCACAATATCCACCCCATGAATTTCATAATGAACAAAGGGAGAGTCGAGAGGTTCCTTTAAGCCCCTTCAACGTAAGCCCTGGCCTCCTGTTCCTCCGCCAAATCCACCAAAGTTTCCACCAAATCCCCCCTGGCCTGTTCCCCAATATTCTCCATTTTTCCACCGGGGAAAGGGATGACGCCGTTCGGGACGGGTGAACCGCCATAACGCATAAAACATCAGCACCACCACCACGATATTCATCCAAAAAGCGGCTGATCGCTGAGGCGTCGGTTTGTCCTTCCGAATAGGAGCCCGCGCGGCCAAGGTCGAAAGGGATACGGTAGACCGATAGATATTGATCCCATACTCTCCGGAACGAAACATGGGGCGCAAATGCTTGAGCGAAATCTCATCCAACTGTTGAGGAGTCACGACCGACAAAAGGTTCTTCCCGACCACCACCACCGCTTGGCGTTCTTGGACAGCCACCAGCAATAGGATGCCACGCTCTTGTTGAGCCGTACCAATCCGCCAGGCTTCATAGAGGCGGGAAGCATACTCCTGGGCGTGGCGAAGAGGGCTGATGTTGGGGAGGGTCACCACCAGCATTTCAATTCCAGAAGAGGTTTCAAGATCCTTGCACACAGATCGAATTTGTTTGTGCCATTCCTCATCAAGCAAGTTGGCATAGTCACTCACATACC
>JACDDF010000566.1 GCA_013817135.1 Nitrospirales bacterium | reverse complement strand
GGTGGACCTTCTTCGCAAGCAGGTTCCCGATCTGAAAGTTCGGGTCGTAAATGTGGTGAATCTCATGAACCTTCAACCGCAGAGCGAGGATCCGCGTGGCCTGTCCGACAGGGAGTTCGATACCCTGTTTACGACGGATAAACCCGTCATTTTTGCCTTTCATGGGTATCCCTGGTTGATCCATCGTCTGACATATCGGCGAACCAACCATAAAAACATCCACGTTCGAGGCTATAAAGAAGAAGGCACGACGACCACCCCTTTTGATATGGTTGTTCTTAACGATCTTGACCGGTATCATCTCGTGGCAGATGTGATTGATCGTGTGCCGAAACTCGGATATCTTGCGGCCTATGCCAAACAGGCTATTCGCGATAAAAAGATCGATCATAAAACGTACATTGCCAAGTATGGTGACGATATGCCGGAAATTAAAGACTGGAAGTGGCCGTATTAGTTTTAGCTTCACATTCAGAATAACTAGGGTCGTTTCGATTTATGGCCTGTTCCGGTAACATAACTTAGGAGAAAATATTTGTGGTATCAAATCGAATGTTGATGCACTGGATTTTTACCTGAGTTTTATTTTAACAAGGATACGGGTAATGGAGCGCCGAGACATTTATATTACTGGATTCGATCTGAACAGACTCACTGAACTCTTAGGAGTCTGGCAAACGTTCAAAGGCAGCAAGAGTACCAGCATCTATCTGGAAGGGTTATCAGAGGAGTTAGACCGGGCGCATATTGTTGCCCCGAAAGACATTCCGCCTGATGTCGTGACAATGAACTCACGTGTCCGGTTGTCAGATGCGAGCAAAGAGGAAGATCTGATCTATACGTTGGTTTTTCCGCGAGATGCTGATGCTGAGGCTGGAAAGATTTCTATTCTTGCACCAATCGGAACCGCCATTCTCGGGTACAAGGTTGGGGATATTATTGAATGGCCGGTTCCGTTAGAAATACGAAAGGTAAAAATTGAAGAGGTGCTCTATCAACCTGAAGCCGCGGGAGATTTCCATCTTTAAACGGCTCCGGACTCTATCGGTTCAATGTATCGGGCATCCATCTTGGAATTTGCCAGAAAAAAGAACGTTGTGAGGAGGACGCATGGCACTGGTGTTTCAACTCTCATGTCAACGTGATGTAATGACATAGTTCTCCGTCATCCCCGCCGGTCGTCAGCGGGGATCCATCCGAAGGGATTCAAAAATGGATGCCCGATACAAACTGTCGGGCATGACGATGGAAGGAACGCCCTTCTAATAACCTATGTCGGGCAGGGCGGGGATGGAGGTGGCTTTCCGATATGTGTCATCCTGGCCTCAGATCCTTCGCCGTCGTCTCAGGATGACAACTCTGATTAGCTGAACTGGTCGAGAGCAACGCTTGATGGTTTATGCTGGTGGGCATGATAGCGGTTTTCCGCCAACCCCGCCGGTCGTCATCGCGGATCCATCCGAATGTTTCCTTCGGTGTAGATGCCCGATGAATAACATTGGCCATGACGAGGGATGGAATCTCCGATAACACCTTCCGGAAAGGAAGCACCTCTCCCGGCCATCAAATTCCTGGTCGTGTGAAATCCCTTAGTACACTTGAATAAGACGGATAGGATTCACCCTTATGAAATCACGATCTTCGGCTTTTTCATCTCGCCCGCACCCGCATCTCTATGAAATCAATACCTGGGTGTGGTTGCACGACCTCTCTCAGAAAATGAACCGAACGATTCGCCTTGGCGACGTGCCCGATCAAGAATGGGATGCGCTTCAGTCAAAGGGGTTTGATTGTCTGTGGCTCATGGGCCTGTGGGAGCGCAGCCCTCTTGGCCGGCGAATCGCAAGACAACATTCGGATTTACAAAAGGAATACGCCAAAGTGCTTCCCGATTGGCAGGAATACGAGGTCGTGGGTTCTCCGTATGCCGTTCGGGCGTATCAGCCAGATCCTGAGCTGGGGTCCTGGGAGCAATTGAAGGAAGTCTTGGGAAAACTCCATGACCGCGGCATCAAATTGATTCTGGATTTTGTGCCCAATCACACCGCATTGGATCATGAGTGGACCACCAGACATCCGGAGTACTATGTTCAAGGGACATCCAGGGATGTCACAAACTTCCCTTCAAAGTTTTTCCCCATCGACACCCCAAAAGGCATGCGATATCTGGCACATGGCAAGGATCCGAATTGCCCTGCATGGACGGACACCGCGCAATTAGACTACTTCAATCCTGACATGCGTAAGGCGCTGATTCGCGAATTGCAGCATATTGCAAATTTTTGCGATGGCGTTCGCTGTGATATGGCGATGTTGGTGCTCAATGAGGTATTTGCACAGACGTGGGAAAATCATGTGAAGGGCGACGTCTGCCCTTCCAGGGAATTCTGGACAGAAGCCATCCCACTCCTTCCCGAATGTCTGTGGATTGCAGAGGTATATTGGGATCGGGAATGGGAACTTCAGCAACTTGGTTTTCACTTTACCTACGACAAAAGCTTGTATGATCGGCTTCGCCATTCGACCCCACATGAGGTCGCACTG
>JACDDF010000565.1 GCA_013817135.1 Nitrospirales bacterium | reverse complement strand
AGCACTTGAGGAGGTTGCCGGTCAGCCGTTGCAGTCCGGATTGTCCCGTATTATTGAGGAGAGCCGGACATGGAATGCCCAAGCCGGCTTTGAGGATGACGTGGCGTTACTCGGAGTGGAGTTTTAGCCGTGAGGGAGTAAGACGTAAGGCGCTAGGGGTAAGGCGTAAAGGGTGAAGCATAAGGCGCAGGGAGTATCGTTCTTCTGTGTCTCCTCGCCCTACGCTGTACCCCTCACGTTTCACGCCTGAGGCCTCACGACTGGCCGTTGTTGAGATGGCATGTATGAAAAATACATCTTCCCGTATCTTGTTAGTGGACGACGAGGAGTCAAACCTGGATGTTCTTGTTGAATGTCTTAGGGATGAACCATATGAACTTGTTCAGGCACATAATGGGGAGGAGGCCTTAGCGCAATTGCAACAGGACCGACAAGGGTTCCATGCCATGGTCTTGGATCGAATGATGCCGGGAATGAGTGGCCTTGACCTGTTGTCGCATATGAAAAAAGATGAACACCTCCAATGGCTTCCGGTTGTGATGCAAACCGCAGCGGGTTCTCCGCAGGAAATAGGCGAAGGAATTGAAGCGGGGGTCTTTTTTTATCTCATCAAGCCCTTTGACCAATTGCTGTTATTGCGGATTGTGAGCGCAGCGGTTGAGGAGGGTTTGAAATGGAAACGGATATTCCGAAATCTTAGCCAGCAGTCTCAGATTATTGAATTATTACAGCAAGGCCGTTTTCACGTTCGAACCATGGAAGAAGCGTATGATCTGGCCTTCTTGTTGGGGCGAGCCTGTCCCAATTCAGAAAAAGTCGTGTTCGGGTTGAATGAATTGCTGATGAATGGAGTGGAGCACGGAAATCTGGGAATCGGGTTCGATGAAAAAACGGCCCTCCAGGCAAGTGGAACGTGGGAGGAAGAAATTCAACATCGGGTGGGGCTTCCTGAGTACGTCCATAAGGTGGTCGACGTGCAGTTTGAACGGTACTTGGATTGCATCCAGGTCACAATAACCGACCAAGGTTCCGGCTTCGACTGGCGGAAGTATGAACAGATCAACCCGGATCGAATTTTGGAAAGTCACGGACGGGGTATTGCGATGGCCAAAGCCTTAAGTTTCTCACGGGTTGAGTATCGAGGGAAGGGCAATCAAGTCGTGTGTGTCATCAAGACAGACTTGCCGACGGGTGAAGAATGTATCTCAATGGTATCTGAAACCCCCAGGACCGCTCACGAATTGGAAAGGGCATGAGGAGTAAAGAGTGAGGAGTAAGGCATGAGGAAAAAATGTTTTTTCCGCTCGGACTTTTCTTTCTCCCGTCTTCTTACTCCCTTCCTCACCGCGGGTTGTGGTCACAATGAAAAATTTTGAGTTCTTCTAAAGTAAGGTCCTTTGGCTTCCGATAGTTCTGGTTATCCCCTGTTTGTTTCTTACCATGCCAAGGGGTCTTACAGCGGGAAGTAAAGCATCAGGCCTGGCGAGGAGAGTCGTATGAATATTCACGTTTTTTTCCGGGAAATGAGAGGGTAACATGGAAGAATGCCAAGTCCCGTCAACGATTCCTGGGGAGTCTATTCTCAGGCCCCTAGGCGATCTCACCATTTTTGAAGCCGCTCAATTTCATGCCGACCTAGTGGCCTTGCATCAACAAGAAGGGCCTCTCAAAATTGATTTAGGCGAGGTGACCTGTATGGATTCCTCCTGTGTACAGCTGATGGTGGCGGCGACCCGCTCGGGGCGGGTGACCGTGCAAGGGTATTCCAGTCGTATTCGTGACAAGTTTGAGCAAATTGGATTTGCACAGTTTCTCCCCACCCAGGAGTCGTAACGCAAGACCATTGAATGATGCAATTGATATTCATCGAGATCCAAGAATGAGGTGACGTGTGAATGGTGATTGGATGGTTTGGATGGGTGTAGTGGTGGCCGGAACAGCGATCGGATATTCCTTGGGCGTCAAAAGCAGACAGATGCGTATCCACCTGCTGGAAAAGCAACTTCAGGAGGGGATTCAGGCTCAGCGCCGCTGGTTGGAGAACTGGAAGGCCTTTTGCCAGTGTCTGGCACCGGTGTTTCCGGTTTTTGTTGGACAGATCAAGGCGGTCATTCAGGAAACGGGACAAGCGGCCGACGGCCTGATTCAGCGTTTTCAGGCCATTTCACGAAATGCCAGAGAGCAGGTCGAGGAAACCGAAGCGCTCTTAAATATGGCGGAGGGGGATGGCGGGAAAGATGATTATACCGTGGATCGGATCCTTCATGACACACAAACGACCATAGAAATGTTCGTCAAGCAAGTCACACAGACGACCACGGTGACGCTCGCAACTGTGAGCGTGATGGAGCAGGCATTAGAAACCACCTCTCGAATTTCAGAGGTGGTGGAGGAAGTCGAATTCATTGCCGACCAAACACGATTGTTAGCACTCAATGCGGCGATTGAAGCCGCACGGGCGGGAGACCATGGACGAGGGTTTGCCGTGGTGGCGGACGAAGTGACGAAATTGGCGAATCGGTCCGCGCAAGCCTCAGAGCAAATTCGTACCCTGGCGACGACGGTCA
>JACDDF010000564.1 GCA_013817135.1 Nitrospirales bacterium | reverse complement strand
CATTATCTCTGTTGGCTTTTGGATGAGACAGAAGATTCTCCTGATCGGCAATTCTGATGGAATCGGAGCGGCGGTGACCCGTGCGCTTATCGCCCGTGGTGAACACGTCGTCGGACTTTCAAGAAGTCCCAGTCCACTTGATCCGGATGGCCCACGGCATATCGTACAGGATATCGCCGCTCCCGAGTATCCGCAGATCCTGGAAACTCTTCTTGCCGAAGAAGGGTCTTTTGACGCTTGCATATTTTGCGCGGCCATTGGCTCACGGTTGGCACTGCCTGACCTCTCACAGGAGGCGCGCGTCGTAGAGGTGAATTTCACGTCGATGGTGCGAACCCTGGCCGCCCTCACCCCTGGCTGGCTTGAGCGAGGACAGGGACACTTCATCGGCCTGTCAAGTCTCGCCGATGATTTTTACAACGCCGACTCCCCTTCCTATACCGCATCGAAAGCCAGTTTCAGCAACTATTTGGTTTCAATGGCCTTAAAGCTCCGATCGCATGGTGTATACGTGACCAATATTCGCTTTGGTTTTGTGGATACGAAGCTGCCCAAGGCCTCTTGGAAGCCCCTGATGATGACCGCCGATCAAGCCGCGGCCCATGTCATCCGGTGCTTGCAATCAAAACCCATGCAACTGAGCGTCCTCAAATTAGCAGGCCTGGCCGTTCACGGTCTCCGTTGGATGCAGTCAATGCGAATATGGTGGTCCTAAAAAACCCGCATCAATCATTTGCATGGTTTGGTAAAGTCATTGGCGCCAGATTCCAAATTTTTTTTCATGACCGTTCTTGCTGACACTTTCCTGAAAGGAGCCTATCCGTCATGACCGGAGCACATCATTCCGATGCCGCTGATGCCGAAATCCTTAGGCACTTGGGTCCACTCGCTTCTCTAGCGGGAACCTCGGAAGGCGATAAGGGTGCCGATATTGCCTCAGCAAAAGAGGGAGCCATGAAACACATTTCCGGGAACAATTAAAGTTTGAAGCAATCGGACCTGTAGTAAATGGCTTGCAAGTGCTCTATGGCCTCCGTTATTCGACCGTTGCCTGGCCGCTGATCCAGGAACAGCCGTTTCACGAGAAAGTGGGGTATTGGTTATGGGATGCGGCCAGTAAACAGGTGATGCGGTGTTTTATGGTCCCTCGAGGCGTCATGGGGAATGCAGGTGGGACTTCGGAGCCTGACGCGAAAGAGTTTCACCTGGCCGCTGACGCGGGGTCCGGTGTGTATGGAATTCTCTCCAATCCCTATCTGGATCAGGCTGCGAAAACGGTGCGATATGAATTATCTGTCACCATTCACGAAACCTGGAAGTTCAGCTATAAGGAAGATACGCAGTTACAGATTGCGGGACGCCCTGAGGTGTTTCACCACACCGATCAAAACACCCTGACACGTGGCTAACATCTTTGGCCCATATTTATAATTGTGACAAAGAACATGTGTCCCGGTTGCATCGAAAGAAATACCTTCCGAACGGGATTACGTCGCTTAATCCCTTAACTTGCTCTCTCATCCCCGCACCATCAATCCATTTCAAACCACCGGAATGCCTATTCCCAAGGCTTGTTATAGAACCAAGACTTATCCTTTGGACATAATCCGGATTCATTTGACAAAATTATCCCTACTGTTCTTCCCCACCCCTTCATTACAATTCAAGGAATTCAGCTTTTTTTTCAGATTTTTCGAGATAATGGCCTGATCTGGAAAACCTATCCCCAAATTCGGAAGAAAGGAGGGAGGACGGGAACTATAGATTTCATTATTCAACTTACCAGCTTTTTTCCAAAGGAGTCTGCCAATGAAAAGATATGGAATTATTACAGCCATTATGGTTCTAATCAGTGGTACATTCGTCACTTATGGTATGGCTCAAGACAACGTAAAAACCAATGATTTTTGTCAACAACATGCCGACCTATGGGACAAGGAGGGGAGAATCACCTTAGAGGGGCATAATCTGTTATATCTTCAGCACCCGGACTGGTGGTTTGATTCCAAAAATAATGTATGGAGAGAATGGCCCTCAGAAAAAACTCATTGGTCCCTCGGCGAACATCAAAATCTGAACACTGATGGACCGGACTGGTGGTTTGATTCAAAAAATAAAGAATGGAAAGAATGGCCTACCAATCAACAAGAATCCTTAGAACAACAAGAATCCTTAGAATGCCATAAAAAAATCTATTTAAGTGGCCCTCAATGGTGGTTTGATTCAAAAAACAAGGAATGGAAACGGTGGCCAAAAATAACGCCTGGATATTAAACATCAAATAAGCTGGCAAGGACTTTCATCAAGTCCAATATCTAGCGTGACCCGAATTGGAGGTGGCTCACACCATTGACCAATTCGGGCCGTCCACCCAAAACAATCAGCCAGAAATACAAGTCCCAGCTGGAGATCGTAGGAAGGTGCCTACCCATGCCATCTACTTCAGCCATCGCCATCTTGTTAAAAAATCCAATTTCCGGATTGCATGTAGTCATGCAATCATGAGAGACGAGTTCCCGCTCACCTTTCTCAAACTGGGGAATGACGTCCCCACGAAGGAAGGCATGCA